>NZ_DFDO01000143.1:0-32798 GCF_002367915.1 Acinetobacter sp. UBA3025 | reverse complement strand
GTTATTACAATTTCTAACAGCAGGGATCGCTTCCCTGCTTTTTATTTGTCCTAAGATAGAAATATAACAATCATAATCAGGAGGGACTTATGCAAGCACGGATTTCTGTGATTACCCTCGGTGTGCTCGATCTGGAAGCTTCACTACGCTTTTACCGTGATGGACTGGGTTTTCCCAGTGAAGGAATTATGGGTGAAGAGTTTGAATATGGCGCGGTGGCTTTTATTCAATTACAACCTGGTCTTAAGCTTGCCTTATGGCCACAGCGTAGTATCCAGCAAGATACCGGTCTGGAGCCAAGCCCAATCTGTCCGACGCAAATGACTCTGGGGCATAATGTCTATAGTCCCTTAGAAGTCGACCAGGCAATGGCACAGGCTGAACGTGCCGGCGCTAAAATTATTAAACCTGCACACACGACTTTTTATGGCGGATATGCAGGTTATTTTCAGGATCCCAATGGTCATCTCTGGGAAATTGTCTGGAATCCGGACTTAGATAAAGCTGAATTAGACAAAGATTAAACTGGCACTTCAGGCTCGCGGGTATGTCGATCTACCACTACACTAATCATCATATCACCCTGTACATTCACTACTGTACGTACGGTATCCAGTAGACGGTCAATCGGAAGTAAAATCGCAATGGCTTCTGCCGGCAAACCGACTGATTGCAGCACCATGATCATGGTGACCATGCCAGCGCTTGGAATGCCTGGTGCACCTAGGGACGCAATCATTGCCGTGGCACAAACCACCAGCTGCTGACCTAAGGTTAAATCCAGCCCCATCAGATTGGCAATAAACAAAGCTGCTGCAGCTTCATAAAGTGCCGTTCCATCCATATTCAGCTGCGTGCCAAGAGGAATAACAAAACCGGCTGTTTGCGGACGTACGCCCAGGTTCTCCTGCGCGCATTTTAAAGAAATCGGCATGGTTGCCGAACTGGAGCTGGTGGCAAAGGCAGTAATTAATGCACTACGGGTGCCTTTAAAAAAGGTCAGCGGATTCATTTTTCCGAAGATCCATAGCAATAACGGCAACACCACTATTCCGTGGAAAATTGTAGTGCCTGTCACCACTGCCGCAAACTCGGCCAGACGGCTCAGTACCGAAATGTCCTCAGTGGCAATTAACTTGGCGAGTAGTGCAAAAATCCCAATCGGTGCCAGTTTCATGATCCAGCCAATCATTAACATCATGATGTCAAAAAACTGGTGACTCAGCTTACGCACAGTACGAAAGCTGTCTCCACCTGCAACCAGCGCCACACCGATAAACAGAGCAAAAATTACCACGGCTAGGACATTACCGTCAGCAAAGGCCTTAAAAGGATTGATCAGGGTATTCTGAATAAAATTAGTAAAGAAAGACGACGGCGTTAAAGCATCAGGCGTTTGATGCTGAGCCATGGCATCCTGAAACATCACCACATCTACGCCTCTCCCCACATTAAACAGATGTGCACAGGTCAGTCCTAGAATCAATGCCAATGAGGTGGTGGTCACGCAGCACAATAGGGTGATTTTCCAAGTCCGACTCAGCTGTCCCCCCGCCTGCAGATTAGAGACCCCAACCACGATTGAGGTAAAAATCAGGGGAATCAAAATCATTTTCAGCAGGCCAATAAAAAGGCTGCTGGCAATTCCAATCCCGTACAGGCCGACATCAAAAAATGTGCTTTGCGGAAATAAAGTCAGTAAAAATCCAAACAGTACCCCCAATACGGCGGCAATTAAAATCTGCGTATTTAAGCTCATTTCACATGCATTTTTAATATTGATCTTAAGGGCACTATGCCATGCAAGTGCTGGAGAATCGAGTAATTTTTTATAAAGAGCCGTGCTTAAAAATGTATAAAGCCGGATCTGGGATCCGGCTTTATTTAAATTAAAAGTATGCTTTACTGGGTTTCAATTTCACGTAAACGGATCAGGCCTTCTTGTGTAGTACTGCAGACCAGCTCACCATTTTGCCACATGCGGCCAAAGTTCAGACCACGTGAACTGGCACTTTGAGTAGCATCCATGTCGTATAACATCCATTCATCTACCCGGAACGGTTTATGAAAATACATGGCATGGTCAATACTGGCACATTGCAAGCTTGGAGACAGATAACTCAAACCATGCGGACGTAGCGCCGTGGTCATTAAAGTAAAGTCTGAATAGAAAGCTGCAATCGCCTGATGCAGGGAAATCTCATCCACTTCTGCAGCAATCTTTCCATGAGTACGAATATAGTGCGCATAATTTGGCGCTTCCGGTTGCGGCTGGAATGGATTCACTGGCATTACAGGGCGAATTTCGACATGACGGTCACGCATGAAAGAAGCACGCACATTTTCCGGAATAAATTCAATAATCTGCCGGGTGAGCTCTGCTTCATTTTTCAGGCTTTCTGCTGGTGGATACTCAGGTTCTGAAATCTGATAGTTCAGACCTTCTTCCTGATGCGCAAAGGAAACCATACACATGAAAATGGTACGGCCATGCTGAATGCCACGAACCTGACGGCTGACAAAGCTTTTTCCATCACGGATACGATCCACTTCATAAATGATCGGTGCATTGACATCGCCACCAAACAGGAAATAGGCATGCAATGAATGTGCAGGACGATCTGTGGTATAAGATGCAGCTCGCAGGGCCTGTCCCAGAACCTGCCCACCAAATACGCGCTTGCCTACCAGATTACGGCTAATTCCCCGGAAAATATTTTCTTCTAACTTTTCTAAACTGAGCAGCTCGACCAGTTCCTGTGTTAAGGCATTCATAAGCAACCTGTGTGATATTGGCAAGATCCAAAAGTGTAGAAATAAATCTATACAATTTATTCTGAATATTCTGCCATAAAATCCAAGCAATCTTCTAAAGATTGATTGACTGTTCTGTCAACTGGTCTTGTAACTTACTAGGAAAAACATCTGCTTTCGCGCTAAAATCGAACCACTTCGATTGAATTTGTCAGAAAATGACATATTGTTTGTTTTTATAATCAATCAAAATAAATTCCCTCAGAAATTCTGTAGTTTTGGTCAGTAAAATTAGGAGTAACTATGTCCAAGAGTGGCTTTGGTCAAATGTATCGCAAGCTTTCAAGTAAGCTACTTGATCTTGTGGTCACCCCGCATGTTCTTGGGGAAGTACCAAGTGAAGTGACAACTCCTACTGCTGACCAGACTCCGGCAGCACAGCAGAAAATTGTCTGCTATATCTTGCAGAATCATTCACGCAGTAATGCGCTGGTAGTTGATGCAGAAACTCGCCGTTTAAATATGCCACCTGCGCTCGATCCTCTACAGATTGGTGACAGCAAGGAAAAGGCTTCAGTGCTGTTCCTGCAGTACCATGATGAGAATAATCTGCTTAGCTCACCACCACATGCTTTTCCTCCACGCCTGTTACGCCTGATTGAAGTCCTAGAAAAAAATCCCGAACTGGATGTGGAACTGGTACCGGTGACTGTACTTTGGGGTCGTGATCCTGAAAAAGAAGATTCTTGGTTCAAGCTTTTATTTACCGATACTTGGTCTACGCCAAGCCGGGTCAAACAGCTGGTCAATATCGGTCTGCATGGTCGCCAGTCTTATCTGGAGTTTCATGAGCCACAATCTTTGCGCGCCCTCATGGAATTTGCCAAAGAAACTTATCCAAATTCAGCGCCAGCGACCTATATTGTCAGCCGTCTGAATGACTATTTGGATGCACAGCGTGAAGTGATCCTCGGCCCTGACCTGTCAGACCGCCGTAATGTGATGCATGGCCTGATTAAATCTCCGGATGTACAGGCGGCTATTCGTAATGAAAGCATCCGCAGCAAAATCAGTATGCTGGAAGCAGAACGTCGTGCGATTGGCTATCTGAATGAAATTGTATCGGACTACTCTCACTCTACCGTACGTTTCGCCGATAAAGCCCTGACCCGTTTATGGACCCAGCTCTATGACGGCGTGGAAGTACATAATTTCAGTACCGTGCGTGAACTGGCCAAAGATTATGAAATTGTCTATACGCCATGTCACCGCAGTCATATCGACTATTTATTATTGTCTTATGTGATTTATCGTCGTGGTCTGATGGTGCCTTATATTGCGGCAGGCGATAACCTGAACATGCCATTTGTGGGTCAGATCTTACGGGGTGGTGGTGCTTTCTTTATCCGTCGTACCTTCCGCGGTAATGCACTCTATACCACCGTATTTAAAGAATATCTGTATAGCGTGCTGTCGCGTAATACTCCACTGGAATACTTTATCGAAGGTGGCCGTTCACGTACTGGTCGTCTGCTGCCACCAAAAACCGGCATGCTGGCGATGACCGTACATGGTCATTTACGTGGCAAAGCTAAGCCAATTGTCTTTGTTCCGACTTATATCGGCTATGAACGCCTGATGGAAGGTGGTACTTATGTCGGTGAGATGAATGGCAAGCCGAAAGAAGCAGAATCTATTTTTGGCATCCTGAAAACCTTGCGCAAAATTGAACGTATTTTTGGCAAGGTCCATCTGAATTTCGGTGAACCGGTATTTCTGGATGACATCCTGAAACAGCATGGTGCAGAACATATCAAAATTGAAAAGAATGATGATCCGATTCCGCAGCCAGTATCCGACGCAGTCAACAGTTCTGCCCAAGCCATTCTGGAAAATATCAACCGTGCAGTCGTGGTGAATCCGGTTTCACTGCTGTCACTTATTTTATTGGCAACACCGAAACATACGCTGGACGAAGAAATCTGTATCAAGCAGCTGGATACCTACCGTAATCTGCTGGTGGCTTTACCTTATGATGAGCGTATGCAAATTACCTCACTTTCAGGTAAAGAGATTATTGCCTATGCAATGAAGCTCAAGCTGATTAAACGGGTGAAACACGTTCTGGGCGATATCATTGCCATTGAAGATAATCAGGCCGTATTGCTGACTTATTTCCGTAATAACATCGTGCATAGCTTTGTATTGCCGTCCCTGATTGCGGCACTGGTAGAACACAATGGCATGATTCGCCGTGAAGATGCGATCAATGCCAGCAGTACGCTTTATCCATTCCTGAAAGCTGAGCTATTCCTGAAATGGAAAGAAGACGAAATTCAGCAACATGTTGATGCTTATATCGATGCTTTACTTGCAACCAATCTGATCAGTGCAGATGGTGAAAATCTGGTAGCGCCAGCACCGAATACTGAAGCGCATCACCAGCTTGAAGTTCTGGCTGCTCCAGTGACCCAAAGTCTGGAACGCTATTACATGACACTGGCTTTGATCACCCAGCGTGGCCCAGGCAATATTTCAACCCGTCAGGTGGAAGAGCTGAGTCATCTGGTGGGGCAACGTCTTTCTGTACTGTATGAATTCAACTCGCCAGAATTCTTTGACAAGGCCTTGTTCCAAAGCTTTATCAAAGTTCTGACGCAAAAAGGCTATATTTGTACCAACGAAGACAATGCCATTGTCTATGATGAGCAGCTGACCAATGTTGCGCAGTATGCAGATCTGGTACTGGATGAAGTGAAGCTGCAAATGCTGCATCACATCACCTCCTTTACCGATGAAGAGTTGAAAGAAGCACTAGATGCGGTTGCGGCTGAACAAGCCAAGAAACGTGCGAAACGCAAGAAAAAGTAAAGTTTACTTAAAGAAAAAGAGAGGTTTTGGCCTCTCTTTTTTTGCTTTAGAATTAATAAAAATGATAAATATTCCCTCTCCTTTTAGGAAATGAGCAGCACTGCTGCGCAAGGGAGAGGTGATTTTAAAAAAACCCTCCTCCTAACCTCCTCCCAGAGGGAGGAGGAACTTCCAAATTTATAAATCAGTCTTATTCATCAACTCTAAATAATCCTGAAAACAATCCTGATGCTCTAACTCAAAGCCTATCTTTTCCATTCTTGTGGCATACAGCTTTTTACCCGTCACCCTGTCACTTTCCACTTTCAATATAAATAAACCCATCTGCTGCTGAAACCATTGCAAGACTTCATGCAAAAGTTGTGGCTGATTATTGGTCAAAATATATGAAGAATCAGGGTGTTCCACGTGAATCATATGAGCTAGAAAACGTGATAAGTCTTCAATATGAATACGATTCGACCAGTGCAGATTTGGATAACTGGTCATTGAGATTGCCATTTTCTGCATACGTGCCACAGAAGTTCCATAAATTCCACTTGGGCGGATAATGGTACATTGATCAGGATAAGCGGCGAGATACGCCTGCTCCATGTGATACAAAATTTCACCTTGAGCATCATTCGGATGAATTTCAGTTTCATCATCCACACTTTCACCCGCATTCTGCCCATAAACCCGGGTTGATGAAACCACCACCATTCTTTTTACCGGATGGGATTTCAAGGCAGTAATGATTGGCTGAACCGAATCCAGATAAGTGTGCTGATAGGCTTCGACACCCCTCTGTTTTGGGCTGAGTAACACATAGACCCAGTCAATCTGAGCGACTGCACTTAAATCTAGGGTATGCACATCCTGAATCAGATGAGTTGCGAATGAATCTGTTTTGGGACTCTGGCTAATTGTGATAATTTGATGACCTTGCTCAAATAATTGTTTAGCTACCCGCTCGGATGTTTTACCATAACCAATAAATAAAATATGCATTCGACACCGAATCACAGACCTAGTTGAGGGGACATGGCTGCAGTCCATCAGTTACAAGGCGTTGGCAATGCCGCCGCTGCTTTACTCGAAAAACTAAGTATCTTTAATACTGATGATTTGCTTTTTCATCTACCACGTGACTATGAAGACCGTAGCACGATCATTCCCATGAATCAATTAACGGTGGGACGCAGCTATTTGCTGGAAGGTGTCGTGAAAGGGGTTGATTTCCCACCCGGTAAACGCAAGTCCATGGCGGTGTTACTGGATGATGATTCTGGCAAAGTCACTTTGCGCTTTTATCATATTTATAAAGGCATTACCGATCGCTGCAAGCTCGGTAACCGTTTAAGAGTCTTTGGTGAAGTGCGAGTCGGTGCCCGTGGTCTGGAAATGTATCATCCAGAGCTGCAAGTGATTACTGAACATACACCTCTGCCTCATACCCAACTCACCTCGATCTATCCGGCAACCGAAGGACTGACTCAGCCCAAGCTGCGGGAATATATTAAACAGGCACTAGAACTGCACAGTGATGATTTGCCTGAACTTTTGCCACAAAAATTTAGCAATGGTTATGGCCTGAAGCAGGCACTGGAATATATTCATCATCCGCCGTTGGATGCCAATATGTTGCAGCTCACTCAAGGCTCACATCCGGCACAGCAACGACTGATTTTTGAAGAACTGGTGGCGCATCAAATCAGTTTACTGACTCGGCGTGCCTTTATTCAGCAGATTGAAGCGCCTTCATTTTCCCCGAGTAAAACCTATGTCAAACAACTTTTGGCCAGTTTGCCTTTCGAAATGACCGGTGCACAAAAACGTGTATCCAAAGAAATTGCCAAAGACCTGAAACAGAATAAACCAATGCTGCGTCTGGTGCAGGGTGATGTGGGCGCAGGTAAAACTTTGGTTGCCGGTGTTGCAGCCTGTCATGCCCTAGAAGAAGGATGGCAAGTCGCGCTGATGGCGCCAACTGAAATTCTGGCCGAACAGCATTACCTCAACTTCAAGCGCTGGTTCGAACCACTCGGTTTAAATATTGCCTGGCTTTCCGGCAAACAGAAAGGTAAAGCGCGTGTAGCAGCAGAACAAATAATCCGTGATGGCAGCGCGCATCTGGTGGTGGGCACACATGCCCTGTTTCAGGAAAATGTCGAGTTCGCCAAACTGGGCTTAGTGATTATTGATGAGCAGCATCGTTTTGGGGTCGATCAACGCTTAGCCTTGAGAAATAAAGGCTTGGATGGTATGTCACCGCATCAATTGGTGATGACCGCAACCCCGATTCCACGCACGCTTGCTATGTCGGCGTATGGCGATCTGGATACGTCAATTATTGATGAATTGCCACCGGGTCGTACTCCGATCCAGACTGTGACCATTCCGCTGGATCGTCGCGAAGAGGTTCTGCAACGGATTGCCACGAATTGTGCTGAAGGTAAACAGGCTTATTGGGTCTGTACTTTGGTGGAACAATCGGAAACTCTGGATGCTCAAGCCGCAGAAGCAACCTTTGCCGAGATCAAGGAACGCTTCCCTGAACTGAATATCGGTCTGGTACATGGCAAAATGAAAGCCGATGAAAAACAGGCAGTCATGCAGGAATTCAAAGACAATAAACTGCAGCTACTCATTGCCACCACCGTGATTGAAGTTGGGGTCGATGTCCCGAATGCTTCGATTATGGTGATTGAAAATGCCGAACGGCTTGGCCTGTCACAACTACATCAGCTGCGTGGTCGGGTGGGTCGTGGTGCCAAAGCCAGTTTCTGTGCCCTGCTCTATAAAAATCCATTGTCACAAAATGGTCAGGAACGTCTGCGTATCATGCGCGAAACCAATGATGGCTTTATCATTGCCGAGAAAGACCTGGAATTACGTGGTCCGGGTGAATTGTTAGGAACCAAACAGACCGGTGATATGGGTTTCCGTGTAGCCAAACTGGCACGTGATGATCACTTGCTGAATCAGGCGCATTATGTCGCCCAGCAGATGTTAAAAGATTATCCGAAACAGGCGGATGCATTATTAAAACGCTGGCTACCTGAGGCTCCACGCTATGCCTATGTTTAAGCTGTTACAACAGGGTAAACTCTGGCTGAATCGTTTACAGCCTTGTCAGCTGTGCCAGACAGATTATCAAAACCTGCATTCTGTCTGTCAGGATTGCTGGCAACAGTTACCTTGGGCACATCAGACTATTCAGCGTCAGGAAATGCAGTTTCAGGTGGCTTGTGACTATGCCTACCCGATGGATCGCCTGATTCAATTATTTAAATATGAGCAGAAGCTGCATCTGGAACCATTATTGGCAGGCGCATTACTAACCTTAAAATTTCCTAAAGTCAGTGCAGTGGTTCCTATGCCGATTTCAACCGAACGACTGGTTGAACGTGGCTATAATCAATCTTTGTTGCTGGCCAAGCATGTAGCTAAACACTTGCAAGTTCCCGTCTGGCAACCAATTGAACGACTCAAGCAACATTCACAAAAAGGCTTAAGCCGTCTGGAACGTATCGAAGATATTGAAGCCCAGTTCAGGGTCACTATCTCTTCAAAAGTCCGTTATCGTAAGGTTTTAATTATTGATGATGTGGTTACGACTGGCAGCTCAATTCGAGCTTTGAGCCAGCAACTGGAAAAAATGGGCTGTCAGCAGATTTATGCCGCCTGTCTGGCGGGAGCCAAACTTTAAATCAGGCTTGGGCCAGTAAGTTCTTTTTAACCCAAGGTATGACAATTTCTGTAGTTAAAGGTGCAAGTTTCACATCTTTCTGATCCAGATCCACCCATTTCATCTCGGCAATCTCAGCTTCAATATGTGGTTCGCCATCTAACTGCACCAGATAAACATAACTGACCAGTTGATGATCCGGTTCATTGGCAGTTTGAGTTTCAAAACACCCGATAAATTGCTGAATCTCAGCCTGACAGCCAATTTCTTCCTGAATTTCACGTAGCATAGTTTGTTCAGGTGCTTCATCCGGTTCCAGCTTGCCACCCACTTGCATAAAACAGTCAGTATTTTTCTTGCGAACCACCAGCAGCTGCTGATCTGAATTCAAAATAATGGCAGCTGCAACGGTAATAATTTTCATGAATTCGGAACGATTAAATGGGAAATACTTATTTTACGAGATCTTCCTGATTGACCATACCCCATTTTGCTTCAGGCGGCTGGTAGTCTTGAAATTTCTGCAAAATTTCTTCGAAGTCATCACTCACGATCAGAGATTCAGTAAAACGCGGCTTGGTAAAACCTTTGTCCGTGGTCATCTGAATAAATTTAAGCAAATCATCATAAAAGCCATCGACATTAAGAAAAGCGCAAGGTTTTTTATGAATCCCGAGCTGAGCCCAGGTCCATTGCTCAAAAATTTCCTCGAGCGTTCCAGCTCCACCCGGAATGGCAATAAAACCATCGGAGAGTTCTGACATTTTGGTCTTACGCTCATGCATATTGTCGACCACATACAGCTTGGTAATATGCGGATGCGCCAGTTCTCGATTCACCAAGGGTCTTGGAATGACACCAATGACTTCTCCCCCTGCAGCCAGGGCACTATCCGCTACAATGCCCATCAATCCGGAACGACCACCACCATAAATCAATGTTTGCTGTCTTTTTGCCAGGGTTTGACCTACCTTTTCGGCAATTTGTTTATAACCAGGTTCAGAACCTAGCGCTGAGCCACAGAAAATTGCGATAGAATTCATCATTTTCACCATTGCATTGCCGGTATATAGTACGCAGGCAGCGCCTGAGAGTTTTTTTTCAAAAATAACTGCACAATCAGTGTTTTTATTCAATTCCTTGTCTAAAATACACGCATTTAGATTAACATACTGCGCAAGGGAGAAAAGACAGCATGCTTGAAGCCTTTTACGCCACAGAGCGCGGTAGCCTAGAAGATGCCACCATCAATGGTGATTTCGACCTGCATCCGGAACTGGTTTGGATAGATTTAATTGCGCCTTCACAGGAAGAACAGCAATGGATTCTGGATGCCTATGAGCAAAACCTACCCACTTTAAAATCTCTGGAAGATATTTCTTCGAGTGCCCGATTTTACCGTGATGATGACGGTATTTTGCACATCAGTACTTATTTCTTAACGAAAAATAAAAATTATCAAGTCGAAAGTGAACATGAGGATGATGCCAGCATCCTCGCAACGGTTCAGACAGTCGCTTTCATTTTGCATAAAGACCGGCTCTTTACCCTACGCGGTGAAAAGCTGGTAGCTTTCCGGGCCTTTCGTGCCCGTGCGCGTCGCAATGATTATGATATTGACTATAAAGATCCAACCTGGATTTTGCTGGGTTTGCTCGAGGCCAAACTGGATGAGTTGGCCGATATTCTGGAAGATGTGCATAAGGATCTGGAAAAATACTCAACCGAAGTGCTGAATAACCGGCATCGTGAACAGATCCTTGATCTGGACGACATGATTACCCGTCTGGCTCAACTGGAAGATATGCTCGGAAAAGCTCAGCTGTGTCTGATCGATTTACGACGGGTACTTACCTTCCTGTCACGTCCACGAGCCTTAGGCAGTCATATTTATGATGCAGATATTCGAGAACTCAGTGAAGACGTCCGCTCACTGGTCGAGCATGATGCCTTCCTGTTCCAAAAAGTCCGATTCTTGCTAGATACCACGTCCGGATTCATTAACACTGAACAGAATGATACGATCCGTCGCTTCTCGATTTTACCGAGTATGCTTGCGCCACCCATGCTGATTGCCAGTATTTACGGGATGAATACTGATGTCTTGCCCTTCGCTCAAGGTTCGATGAGCTTTGTGATGGTGAGCATTATTATTATGGGCTTCCTGATTGGGCCATTGATTTACTTTAGATGGAAGAAGTGGATTTAGAATCCCTCCTAATTTCTCCTTAGGGAGGAAGCTCCCTCTCCTTTTAGGTGATGAGTAGCAGTGATACTCAAGGGTGAGGTCAGAATTAATCCTCTCTCTAAGTCTCTTGTGCTTAGATTTAGGGCAGTGCTTTAAATCTCGCTCAGAGAGAAAAAACTTCCAATAGTTGCTTAAAGTTCGAGTCTAGACCAATTCTCCACTTTTTTAAAATACAAGTTCCCTCTCCTTTCAGGAGAGGGCTAGGGAGAGGCCAATCAAAACGTCGACCAGCCACTCCATTCCATAAAACGGTATAACCAGTATTTCCAGAATGACTCTTCAGCATATTGAGCATAGTCCACGCTCATGGAACGGCCATTCAAATTAGACCAAGTCGTATTGAAATACTGCTGCGCATCGCTAAAGACTTCCGCCTGAGGTTGTCCCACCACACGCAGATTGGTTTCCAGATTATAATTTTTTAGGTTACGTGCCGTGAAATTGGCGGAACCTAAAATCATTTCAGCTTGCTGAGTGCCGTATTTCATCAGAATTTTGTTATGACATTGCTCGCCTTGAGTATTACACCAGCGTACCGGAATACCAGCTTTATGCAGTTCTGAAGCCACCTGCCGGTTAGGAATGCCATTTTTCTCACGACCAAATGCATCTTTGTTTGGATCAAGTAAAATCCGAAGTTTCACTCCGCGTTCATGTGCTGCAATCAACCCTTTCACAATCTTACGTTCTGACAGATAGAACATGGCCAGATCAATCTGCTCATCTGCTTTCGCCGTTTCAAGCAGCTTTAGAACCCCCTCATAAATGGCTTTTTCAGTCAGCACCTGAACTTGAGGCTGGTTTTTTTCCGCTTCAAACTCACCTGCAATCACAGCCGGCATATTGGCTTGAGACATGATCCCGACCGCCTGTTCTGTTGCAAGAATATCAATTGCTGTTCTGCCCCAGACCAGTAGACCAATATTGGAGTGCCGTGAACTGCCATCATGTGGGTTCATTGAAGTGACCAGTGCTTTCCAGCCCTGATCTGTATCAACGACCAGTGTTTTACGATGATTGGCTTTGAAATTAAACAAGTCGAAATAGCTGCGTAAGGTCACTTTTTCTGGACCAAACGGATTCGGCAACCAGCCTTTTTCCGGATTATTGCCAATCCCCTGACAGCATAGATACCAGAAACCTGACCAGCTTGGATTAGAAGCACGCAGCGGTGTCAGATTGGTTTCGATTACATCTACTCCTGCCTGACGCAGTTCACGATAATGCTGCGCTGTAATTCCACCATAGACAGAATTAATCGGATCGGTAATAAATTTGATTTCCACTTCAGGCTGCATCAATCGCTTGTTGAGTAAGGCCTCTGTGAGCTGTTTGCTGAGTGCCTGATGTTCCTGTTTAGAGGCACCGGTCTGCTGATTAAACAGAAACATATCCAGCACGATCAGGGATTTTGCTTCCTCAACCATTTTCAGCATTTCATTAAAAATCTGATGATCCAGTTGCTGCTTGCCCTGTGTATCTAGATAAGTCTGATCGACCAGAAATTTCACCTGTGCATGGCGCAGCTTACCCGTGTAATTCAGCCCTTCAGGTAAGGGTTTATAAGTATGATAAATTGCTGAAGCCAGATAACTGGCCATCAGCACACCAATGATCAAGGCCGCATAACGGCGATTTGACCAGTTCAGTTTATTGTGAATTCGTTGAAAGATACGCATAAAAAAAAACCTAACCCAATATACTCAGGCTAGGTTTAATCTGATGATTTTTCAAGTCTATTTCAGTGACAGTACTTGGATTCGGTCAGTTATTTCAACTGAATCCTAGAAATCATATTGTACGCCGACTGTGAAATTACGTCCGACTTGCGGAATATTCGACAGGAATGAACTATGTGAATAGACCTGATCATCGAGCAGGTTATTGGCTTTAAAATAAACCCGATAGGCATTTTTATCAGCAATGCTATTGGTGTAGCTTAGGCCGACATTGACCATGTTATAGCCTTGGGTTTCATCTTCATAACTGGCGATCTTGTCCTGATTAAAGACATGATAATACTCAGCCAGACCTGACCAGCCATCGGCAAAGTCTGCTTCGACTTTGGTGCCTAAGCGACCTGCCGGTACACGTGGGGCATTCTCGCCTTCGATTTTACCGCGCACATAGTCACCAAAGACACTGAGCTTATACATGTCATTGATCTGATAACCAGCTTGTGCTTCCGTACCATAGAATCGAGCTTTGTCTTGTGTATAGTCGACCAAGCGGAAGTCACCTTCACTATCAGTCGTTGAACCATAAATGTAGTTATCAAACCAGTTGTGATAGACATGCACATGATAGTCTAGCTTATCGCCTTCATAATGCAGACCTAATTCAAGATTATTTGATTTCTCAACATCTAAATCCTGATTCCCACGCTCATAAGTATTGGTGGCAAAGTGAACCCCATCTGCATAAAGTTCTTGCGCCAAAGGCAAACGTTGCTGATGCGAGCCAACCACAGAAAGCTTATAGTTTGGCGCAAATTCCCAATTGGCTGCTGCTGAACCTGAAACACCGGTATCTGAGTAATTTTTTTGAGTTGAATCCACATCAATTTTTTGATGTTCTACTCGTGCACCGAGTTCAACATGCACATCCCCGATCTGTTTGTGCTCAAGACCAAATAAACTATATTTTTCAGTTTTGGTATCTGCCATCAGAACACTACTATGGGAATGGCCCTCATGTTCCTCTGTACCACCGGCAAGATTAATTTTTTGCTGGCTATATTGAGTACCAATGACCCCTTCCCAACCAGCGACTGGTTTATGCACAAGTTCTAAACGAGCATCATAACCTTTACTTTTAAAGTTACTAATGACTTCATTTTCTTCCAGTTCATCGTGCTCATAGTCAGTAAAGCTGGCATGGGCACGCAACTTGTCAAAACCGGCAAATGGGTTATTTAACTCAGTGCGCATATCATAACGATGTGATTCCAGATCAACCCATGGACCACCATGTGCGTGTTCTTCTTCAACTGCATTTGGATCTGGTTGCGGTGCTGGGCCATGTCCGCCACAGTGCAATTCATTACCATGTGGATGACAGTCATGATATTCATGACTATGCCCTGGCAAACCATATTGGTCTTGACGGTTGCTATAAGATAGACCAACAAAACCACGATCATGAATCCATGATCCACCAATATTTACAGTCTGGCCTTCAGCAAAAGTATTGCCTACACGACGTTCTTTGTGAAAATGTGAATGATCGCCATGAGATTCTTCTACTACATAATCAGGCGCAATATAGTCATTGGCCTTATGTTTAGTACCTTCGACACGCAGGGCAAAATTTTCACCGACTGCAGCAGTCACGCCTGCACTTGCCAGTTTTTCATCACTGCCCGAGTTGTAACGTAGTCCAGCAGTTCCTTCCAGACCGTCTTCCGGCATTTGGGTTGGGATTTTCTGGTCAGTGACATTGACCAGACCACCGACGGTTCCCGCGCTATAAAGCAAAGTTGATGGGCCACGAATCACTTCGACCTGTTTGGCCAGAATCGGATCAACCGTCACCGCATGGTCAGGAGATAGAGTAGATACATCAGCCGTTTCGGAGGCATGCTGCAAAACTTTGACACGTGGACCATCCTGGCCTCGAATTACCGGTCGGCTCGCTCCGGTTCCATACTGATTTGAATACACACCAAGTTCATCTGCCAGCGCATCACCAATAGTCGTCGCACGTTCAGATAAGGCTTTCTGATCCACCATCAGATCAGCAACTGCAAAATCTGCCGCAGTCTGTACCAGTGGATGAGCTTGTACCTGAATGGTATCCATGGTTTGTACAGGAATAGAAGAAGATGACTGTTCAGCAAATACCGTAGGCGCAACTACAGCAAAAATTGAGAGTGTTATTAGATTCTTAGAAAAGGACATGACCCAAGCTCAAATTCAGCAATTTCGAATAGTGTTATAATATAACATTTCATTGCTTTTGCAATCCTTTACGGTAATCAATAAGATATTTTATTAGAATGTCGTTTGAATATTTTTTATTGCAGTAAAATCCTATTTTTATGCCCTTTACTTTATCCCATGCTGTACTCGCTCCGCCTATTTCATATTTAACCGGCAACAGGCTACCTGTTGCTGCGCTGGCAATTGGCAGCATGGTTCCAGACCTGTACCGTCTTTTTACCCAAAAAGAATCTAATATCACCCATTTATGGTCTTCGCTGATTCACCCTGATTTATGGATTGGTCTTATTTTTTGTGCGGTCTGGTACCTGATTTACCGGCCAGTAATTTATCGTTTTATTGGCATACAACATGATTTAAATATTCATAACCTATTTTCAGCGTTCAGATTTATTTGCGCTATGTGTATTGCAGTGGTGATTGGGACAGCAACCCATATTATTTGGGATGGTCTGACCCATGCGGATTTTCGAACCTTTGCCTTTTATGACATTCTCAGTCAACAGTATCAAATTTTAGGACGAACTTATCCCCTACACCGGATTTTACAGATCGGGACTTCTGCCCTAGCTCTACCTTTTATTCTGTGGATGAGTCTGCATTACTATAAAACTCACCGGCAATATTTAAATGTCGGTCACAAGATTCTTATCTTTTGTTGGGGTTTATTAGGCCTATCTACGCTCACAGGTTTATTTTCGACATGGGACTATATGCGCTACATTCCGGATGATGCTTGGCGTTCTGATCTGTATTATTTTACCGGCCGCTCTATCAATGAATTTAGCCAGGGCTTTTTAATCACTTTTAGTTTGGGCTGTCTGCTATTTTTATTTCTGGATCGTGATCGGCGTATGGGCTAGGAAAATCTCCCACTTCCTGCTTATTCACTTTAAAATGATACTGTTTTTGCCTCAAGTTCTTGTGACAACATGCCCAAAGAGGCATAATCCTACCTTTGCTAAAGGCGGTACGCTGTTTACGTATACGCTTCCTTAACCCATATAGTTGGATTTTTAACGCTATGATGCGAACTCATTACTGCGGTTCTTTAACCGAAGCTCAAATTGACCAGACCGTAACATTATGCGGTTGGGTACACCGTCGCCGTGACCACGGTGGTGTCATTTTCCTTGACATGCGTGACCGTGACGGTCTTGTTCAAGTGGTTATCGACCCAGATACACCTGAAGCGTTTGCAACAGCAGACAAAGCACGTTCTGAATACGTATTAAAAATTACAGGCCGTGTACGTCGCCGTTATGCGGGTACTGAAAATGCCAACATGGTGAGTGGTCAAATCGAAGTATTGGGTAAAGAAATTGAAGTTCTTGCTCAGTCTGAAACTCCTCCATTCCCATTAAATGACGAAAACACAAGCATTTCTGAAGAAATTCGTTTGAAATATCGTTTCCTGGACATCCGTCGTCCTGAAATGATCGATCGTTTACGTTTCCGTTCTAAAGTGACCAACCTGATCCGTAACTATTTAGACGATCACGGTTTCCTGGACGTTGAAACTCCGATCTTGACTCGTGCGACCCCTGAAGGTGCGCGTGACTACTTAGTTCCAAGCCGTGTATCTAATGGTAGCTTCTATGCGCTTCCACAATCACCACAGCTATTCAAACAGTTGTTGATGGTGGGTGGTGTAGATCGTTACTACCAGATCGCTAAATGTTTCCGTGACGAAGACTTACGTGCGGATCGTCAACCTGAATTCACTCAAATCGACATCGAAACATCGTTCATGAGCGATGACGATATTATGGATTTGATGGAAGGCATGACTGTTAAGATGTTCGACGAACTTCTTGGCATCAAATTCGACAAATTCCAACGTATGCCTTATTCAGAAGCAATGCGTGACTACGCTTCTGACAAACCAGACTTACGTATTCCTTTGAAACTTGTTGACGTTGCAGACTTGATGCAAGACGTTGAGTTCAAAGTATTTGCAGGCCCTGCTAAAGATCCTAAAGGCCGTATTGTTGCGCTTCGCGTTCCAGGTGCGGGCTCACTGCCACGTAGTGCAATCGATGAATATACTAAATTCGTAGGCATCTACGGTGCGAAAGGTCTGGCTTACATCAAAGTTAATGAATTTGAAAAAGGCATCGAAGGTCTTCAATCACCTATCGTTAAATTCATCGAGCCTATCGTGCTGGATCTGTTGAAACGTGTTGGTGCTGAAAATGGCGATATCGTATTCTTCGGTGCAGATAAAGCGAAAGTTGTAAATGATGCGATGGGCGCACTTCGTGTGAAAATCGGTCATGACCTGAAACTTGCAACTTGCGAGTGGGCGCCACTTTGGGTGGTTGACTTCCCAATGTTTGAAGAAACTGACGATGGCAAATGGACATCAGTTCATCACCCATTCACACTGCCAAAATCAAGTGTTGAAGATGTGAAGAATAATCCAGGCGAAGCATTGTCTGTTGCTTATGACATGGTATTGAATGGTACTGAAATCGGTGGTGGTTCACTGCGTATTTATACTTTAGAAATGCAAAAAGCGATCTTTGAAGCGCTGGGTATTTCTGAAGAAGAGGCAGAAGAGAAATTCAGCTTCTTGCTAAATGCGCTTAAATTCGGTGCGCCTCCGCATGGTGGTTTGGCATTCGGTCTGGATCGTCTGGTGATGTTGATGACTGGTGCATCTTCAATCCGTGATGTGATTGCATTCCCGAAAACCAAAACTGCTGAATGTCCATTGACTCAAGCACCTGCACCAGTTGAATCAACTCAACTGCGTGATTTGGGTATTCGCTTACGTGAAAAACCAAAAGCCGAATCTCAAGAATAATTTCTTGATGATTTAAGTAAAAAAGCTCTGTTCTAGCAGGGCTTTTTTATTGCATTGAGAAGCCTGCACGACAGTGGCATAATAGCTTCAGTTTCTATTTTTAGGTAATTTGGCAATGGCGATGCGTCCTGCTGTTCGTAACCGTGGCATCATGCTGATCGTGTTTTCAGTCGTACAATGGCTGTTCATGCGCTATATCCTTGCAAACAACCTGTTTAACCTGGACACCAATGACCGTATTGTGTACTTCTGCCTGAGCAGTATTTTAGGTGCACTCGTCATTTTTGTAGGTTTGATTTATATGGTGCTTAAAGGCAATCCTGATCAAGAATCTTAATCAGGCAAGCTGCCCACCATGTACGCATTACTCAAGAACCTCTCCAAATTCCCGTTAAGATTCATTCAAAATTTGGCGAAAAGTGTTGGATCACTTCTCTATATTACAAATTCCTCAATTCGTCGTACTACAGAAATTAATTTAGGAATTGCCTATCCCGAACTGTCAGCATCGGAACGTACACGACTGGCAAAACGAAGTGTTCAAAGCCAATGTATGACCTATGCCGAGTCAGTCAAAATTTGGGGTTCTGAACCTGAATTTGCATTAAAACAGATCCGGAATATTCATCATCCAGAAATTTTTACTGATGCACTAAAAAATCCGAATGGAACTTTGGCAGTCGTTCCTCATTTTGGCACTTGGGAGTTACTTAATGCCTGGGTGAATCAGCACACTAGTCCAGTCATCATGTATAAGCCAAGTAAAAACCCGGATGTAGATCGGTTCATGCTGGAAGCGCGTCAATGCTTAAATGCAACCCTTGTTCCGACTGATGAAACTGGTGTACGGGCTTTATTCAAGCATTTAAAACGGGGTGGCTTTGCTGCGATCCTGCCCGACCATGTGCCTAAGGAAAGTGGTGGGATCTATTCACCTTTTTATGGTCAGAATGCCCTGTCTTCTACACTCTTATCCAAATTGGCTGCAAAGACACAATGTGCTGTGATTGGTCTGAGTTGCCTACGTCATGATGATTTAAGTGGATTTGACATTCATGTGACTGAATTATCCAGTGATATTTTGTCTAAAGACTTACAGCTTTCTGTGGATACCTTAAATAAAGAAATGGAGCGTATGATTAATATCGCTCCAGAGCAGTATGTGTGGGGGTATAAAAGGTTTAGGAAATTAAAAGGTGAGCAAAATCTTTATAAAAAGCATGCCTAGAATCTTTTGTGGCTCTATTGAGAGTCAAAAACCTTAATATTGATAAGTTTAATCATACTTAGTAATATGATAATCTAATTATATTACTAAAAATATTAGTAAAAATTTACTTAAATTTAAGTTATATATCTATGTCAAACCAACCAAAAATTTTACTGGTAATCCGATCTCTATCTGGCCGTGGCGGTGAAAGATCAGTTTTAACGCTCGCTCAAGGTTTCTATGATATAGGTTGTGAAGTTCATCTTTTATGCTTTCAATCTACAAAAGAATACGATATAAATCCAAATTTTATTTATCATTTAATTGATATTAAACATTGGTATTATAAACTTTTTATTACAATTACATGGCGCTATCAGTATATCGCTAAACAATTTGATCAATATGTTTTGAAGAACATTGGTCAACCTGACTTGATTTTATCTAATTTAATTCAAACTAATCGGATTTTATCCAACAGTAAACTTGATAATATTGCCTATGTTATTCGTAATACATTTTCAAAAGAAAATGAAAATGCATTACTCAAAAATCCAAATAAAGTCATTAATCGCTATCGTGAAATTTATAAAAAGCACCCATGTATCTGTGTAAGTCAGGGTGTGGAAGATGACCTCAAAGAAACGCTCGGTGATTTGCCCAATGTTTCGACGATCTACAATGCATTTGATCAACACTATATGCAAAACCAAGCCAACGAATTTCAACCTGAGTTAGGTAAATATCTGCTACATGTAGGTGCGTTCTGTTATGCAAAAGCACACGACACCTTAATTAAGGCTTATGCAGAATCTTCACAACAAATCCCTTTATATTTACTGGGTAAAGGTGAATTAGAAGCAGATATTAAACAACTCATTTACAGCTTAAATTTGGAAAAAAAAGTTCACTTCTTAGGGTTTAATAAAAATCCTTACCCTTTTATTAAAAATGCTCAAGCACTAATTCTCTCATCTAGATACGAAGGATTTGTACGGGTCATCTCTGAAGCTTTAGCACTTGGTACCCCTGTGATTAGTACCAACTGTCCTTCAGGTCCTAATGAGATTCTCTCTCCAAATAATCTAGTCGCAGTAGATGACATTAAAGCATTAGCTGAAAAGATGAATCAAGTAATGCAAAATCCAAATGATTTTTACACACCCTTTAATTTAAACTTTTTACCATGTAATATTGCAAAACAATATTTAGACTATTTTAAGATCAATATCGACAATTAAGATCAGGATTATGAATACAAACCCCAAAATCATTTTAGTCGCTAATTCCGATTATACTTTTGATATTAACTCATATATCTCAGATAAAGATATTATCGTTAGATTTAATCTACCAAAAGCTTCGACTTTAGCCCCGACAGGAAATAGAACCAACTTCTTATTTTTAGTAAATACAGTTGATATTGTTCAAAAAAAATTAAAAAATCACAGTAAATTTATTGAATTCACTAAAACCATAAAAAATAAATTTACAATTATTTTCCCTTATAGCGATGATTTAATTAAAAAAATAAAACCACTTTATAAAAAGAAGATATTTATTTTTTTAAAAAAATTGACTCCAAATTTTAATAATATCGAATATTTAAAATTTTTAGAATCAACAGGAAACACTGTTCAAGTTCTCCCTGACTCCTATTATTTGGACCTAAAAAAACTAATAGATCCAAATACAAAAAACATACTTAGTACCGGAATTATAGCAACTTATTTTTTTTTAAATAATCCTATATATCAAAACTATGACATATATTTACATGGATTTAGTTTTGAAGGTTGGGATGGACATGCATGGAACAAAGAAAAAAAATTTATAGAAAACTTAATTCAATCAAATAAAATTCATTTATTTCCTAAGAGCTAAGATTATAAAAATCTTTATAAAGCTAAATATTATTTTTGATTTAAACTAATTATATGTAAATCAGATATTAATTCTAAGTGTTTTTAGAAATTAACTGGATAGAGTTAATTTCTAAGAAAATCTATATCAGTATTTTACTCTTAAAATCTTTTTTAATTTATTCAATACAAGAAGCTGTATCTTTAACTAATTCCCATACTTTTTATAAAACTAAAATCTATTTTAATGAAGCTAAATGTCTTAATGCATAATAACGATCACGCCACATACGTTTCTGCTTTTTCAACCCATACGATAAACTACGGTTTTCTTTTTCCTTACGTGACACACCCTCAGAAGCTACTGTTCCCAAAATATCACTATCCAGACCAGCAGGTCGAACCAAGGCTGGCCATACCCCTAAACCTTTACCATTCTTACTCAGCCAAGTCTGGAAGAAAATATCTACCGGCATGTTTATGGTTTTACCAGCTTCTACAAACGCTCGAGCACCTTGACGTGACCAGATTAAACCCAAACCACGAATAGGAAAGTAGAAGGCATACCAGACACTCATATCTTCAATCTGGGTAATATCTTTTGCCAGCTTTTTCTTTTTGGCGGCAATATTAATTAAATACCAATCCAGTTCTTTATGCTGGTCCAGATATTCAAACAGACCATCCAGCTTTGTCTTAAAGTCTGGATCAATCTTCATATCATCTTCAAGCACAACCAGGTAATCTGCATCAGTATTCAAAAACTTCTCAGCACAGCCATAATGACTCAAGTAACATCCTAGCTCTGAATTCATGAGACTACGGCCTAAAATCTGCTGTGCCCCTCGATCATCATAGTTTGCAAATTCAGTTAATGCTTTACCACGACCATCCACCGCAGAAAAACGTTCAAAAGGCCAGTTTACAGCATCAAGCTGCTGCGTTGCCCGTTCAAGTCGTTCATGACTACCATCCAGATTTATCAGATAAGTAATTACTTTCATCATGAACCTCTAAGCTAAAATCGAATTTGGTAAATAACCAGCCAGTTTTTGCTGCATGGCCTCACTCACCTGTTTTGCTTCTGCTGGATTCAATTGATCCAGGCTTTGAATACATCCATATTTTATTACAGGATTATCTAATGCTGAAATGAAACTGTCGACGCTACCTTCATTTTTTAGATAAGCCAGCTCAATATCAGGCTTCAACTCAGCTTGCTGCTTTTGAATCGTGATATGATTCATCAGTGAAATGGGATTAAGCTGCTCTACACTGCGGAACTTGTATTTAATCTGGGTTTCCAACAACTGCGGATGTGCTAATAAATAATCCTTTAAGGCATGACGATCGACAATATGCGGGTAATGATGAATTTCAAAAAACTTTTTAAAGCCCAAGATATCCGCACCCAGCATTTGTGCAATCATATGCTTGGGTTGAATCGGCTTGCCAAATTGGCGCTGCAAAAATTGGCGATATTTTAACTTTGTCTTCAGTGCAAAACTGCTTTGCCAGTGACCATAGATAACTAAACTTTCACCATTTAGGAAGTCTTCTACCTGTGCGGTTGAATTAAAGAAGAAATCATCATTTAAATAAATAAAGTAGTCTGATAATCCTTCAATATTCCAGAGCATACTTTCAATCGATCGGGT
This sequence comes from Acinetobacter sp. UBA3025, assembly GCF_002367915.1. Taxonomy (NCBI): domain Bacteria; kingdom Pseudomonadati; phylum Pseudomonadota; class Gammaproteobacteria; order Moraxellales; family Moraxellaceae; genus Acinetobacter; species Acinetobacter sp. UBA3025. The sequence goes on along the minus strand of NZ_DFDO01000143.1, from coordinate 9,775 downwards.
ATTGAAAGTGGGTAAATGCTGCTCATAACCTTTAAAAATTTCCCGATGATCTACTACACGGATCTTATCAGCAGAACACAGACCTTGTGCAGCAAACTCACCAATAAATTCTGGACGCTGGTTATCGGTCACCACAAAAATATTGCGGCAAAAAGGTACATATTTCAGGATTGAAGCAATATTGTAGTAGATTTCATTGTTACTTGCGAAACGGGTATCACTGACTGCGTCTGATGCATCTTCACCAGTCAGATATTTATGCCGTTTCTTTTTTAATTCAAGATCATTGCCATCCACCCAGGCAATCACAATATCAATCTGCTGCATTCACTTCATCACTTAAAAATCTGTACCTGATTGCTGAGTTATTACATCACATAATTATTGCCAAGCATCCTTGATCCATTGCGATGGCAGGACATAACGGTACCATTTACCACCACCGCCATTGATGGCATCTGGCGGATTGATTTCACCATGGAAAATAATAATTTTGACGCCTTCAGGCTTCACCGGTGGCTTGAAATAAGCCATGGGAATTTTTTGCAGACAGTGATATTTATAGCTCTTGCACCAAGTGTCCGGCCAGTAACTCAGTTTCTTTTCCTGATCGACATACCAGGATAAATAAGCCTGCTCGTTACGGAATTTCTGGCGAATTTCATCAAAATGCTCACGGAAATATGGCATTAGTCCCGGGAAAGCACCTAGTTTGAAACGATAAACCGAACTATTTCCAGTAATACGCCATGGACGCTTCCAGTCATGAATAATCAGAAAATCACCTGGATGGGTGAAGAAGCTATCAATATTATCAACAATGACAACATCTAAATCGAGGAATAGTGCATTACCTTTTAAACCATATAAATCCGGCTCAAATGTAGAAAGTTTATTCCAGCCGCGTTCAGGACTGCCCAATGGTAGGGCCAATGGAGGAATTGGGAAACATTCAACAGCAGGATTAATGCCTTCAGTACGATCTGTCAGACACACCATTTTAAAGTCAACCGTGGTATGACGTTTGACCATATTGTATAAACGATTGACGTACTCTGCCCCATATTTGGTGCCCCATTTCATGCATAGCACAATATTCTGTTCAGACTGTGTATGAGCCTGACCTGACAGTGAGTCGCTTACGTTTTCCTGCATGTATTCATCTTCCACCAGCATTCTGCGCCATATCATACCATTTCTAAAGCAAAGTTACTGCCTGCTTTTCAATAACCTTCATCATACTCAAAAACACTTTATGGTATGATGTGCAGTCGCTTTGAGAACACCAATATTGGCTTGAACTCAAGCCCTCCCTATTAGAAATACATAATCAGGTTGATATGAAAATAGCAGTTGCAGGTACCGGTTACGTCGGCCTTTCCAATGCGATGATCTTCTCGCAACATCATGAAGTCGTGGCACTGGATATTATCGACAGCAAAGTTGAAATGTTGAATCAGCAAATTTCTCCAATTCAGGATTCTGAAATTTCAACTTTTTTAAGTGAAAAACCACTAAACTTCCGAGCAACAACAGATAAGTATGAAGCTTATCAGAATGCAGATTTTGTGATTATTGCCACACCTACGGATTACGATACCAAAACCAATTATTTTAATACCCAGAGTGTGGAAAGTGTCATTCGTAATGTGATCGAGATTAACCCTCAAGCAGTTATGATTATTAAGTCTACAGTTCCTGTGGGCTTCACCAAAACCGCCAAAGAAAAATTTAATACAGAAAATATCATCTTCTCTCCTGAATTTTTGCGTGAAGGTAAAGCCTTACATGACAACCTTTATCCATCACGTATTATTGTTGGGGAGAAGTCAGAGCGTGCCCAGCAATTCGCAGATATGCTGATCGAAGGTGCAATCAAAAAAAACAGCCCTGTGCTGTTTACTGACTCGACTGAAGCAGAAGCAATCAAGTTGTTCGCGAATACTTATCTCGCTATGCGCGTGGCTTTTTTCAATGAACTGGACACTTATGCACAAACCTTTGGCCTGGATACTCAACAAATTATTGAAGGTGTCTGTCTGGATCAGCGTATTGGCGGCCACTACAATAATCCTTCCTTTGGTTACGGCGGTTACTGCCTGCCAAAAGATACCAAACAGTTGCTTGCGAATTATAGTCAGGTCCCGAGTAATCTCATTCAGGCGATTGTAGATTCCAACCGTACCCGTAAGGACTTTATTGCAGATTCCATTTTAGCTAGAAATCCGTCGGTGGTCGGTATTTATCGTCTGGTCATGAAAAGTGGTTCAGATAATTTCCGCGCTTCTGCCATTCAGGGTGTGATGAAACGCCTTAAAGCCAAGGGAGTTGAAGTTATTGTTTATGAACCGACATTAAAAGAAACCGAGTTCTTTAAATCTGAAGTGATTACTAATTTAGAAGTTTTTAAACAGCAAGCAGATGTGATCATCACTAATCGTCGATCTAAAGATCTCAGTGATGTTGAAGATAAAGTGTATACTCGTGATATTTTTGGAGGCGATGAATGAAAATTCTGGTAACAGGTGCAGCAGGTTTTATTGGATTTCATGTTTCCAAAAAGCTTTTAGAACGTGGTGATGATGTCGTCGGTTTCGACAATATGAATGACTACTATGATCCAGCTTTAAAACAGGCACGTGTAGATCTGTTAGTTAAAACTGCAGAACAGCAGTCAAGGCAGTTCAATTTTATTCATGCTAACCTTGCAGATAAAGCTGCGGTCGAAAAGTGTTTTCAGGAGCATCAATTTGATCGTGTGATTCATCTCGCTGCACAGGCAGGCGTACGTTATTCACTTGAAAATCCGATGAGTTATGTGGAAAGCAATATTGTCGGTTTTACCAATATCATTGAAGCTTGTCGCTATGCCAAAACACCACACCTGACTTATGCCAGCACCAGTAGTGTCTATGGCGCCAACACCACCATGCCTTTTAGTGAAAAGCATGGTGTCGACCATCCAATCCAGTTCTATGCAGCAACCAAACGTGCCAATGAATTGATGGCACATAGCTATAGCCACTTATTCAAACTACCAACTACAGGCTTGCGCTTTTTTACTGTCTATGGTCCTTGGGGTCGTCCGGATATGGCTCTCTTTAAGTTCACCAAGAACATTATTGAAGGCAAATCTATTCCGGTTTTTAACCACGGCAACCATACCCGTGATTTCACCTTTGTTGCAGATATTGCTGAAGGCGTGATCCGTTCCAGTGACCAGATTGCTGCACCAAATCCAGACTGGGATAGCAACAATCCTGATCCATCCACCAGCAATGCCCCGTTCCGGATCTTTAACATCGGCAATAATTCGCCAGTCAAACTGATTGAATATATCCATGCCATTGAAAAAGCAGTCGGCAAAGAAGCCATTCTGGACTTACTGCCACTACAACCCGGTGATGTACCAGATACTTTCGCTGATAGCTCAGCACTAGAACAAAGTGTAGGTTACAAACCTTCTGTTTCTGTTGAAGATGGCGTAAAACAGTTTGTTGACTGGTATCGCGATTTCTATCAGGGTTAATTATATTTCAAGCACTTTAAGCTCAATCGAACTTAAGGTGCTGATATAAATAAATCAAATTGCTACTTATTTACCAAAGTAGCCCTAACGTTTCATCCCACTGTTTTGGTTCAATCACCATACGACCCGCATTCGGTGTTAAGGTAATTTCACTAAAATATACAGTATCTTTCGTTAATAAAAAATCTATCCGACTATAACCATACTTAAAACAAAGCTGTTCAGCGAGTTCAAGCATCTTCACAAACTCGACTGGCTCTTTCACATCCAGAGGTGTGTTTTTCTTACCATCTACAGTAAAAGACTGAAGCTCCCACAATGTATTATAAATATTGGAGTACTCAATACCATCTGCACCTGTGATATCCACTTCTATAAACTTAGGTTTCCCCTGAAAACAATGCACTCGACATGTTGTAATCGTCGATTGTGTAATTTGATCTACATATAATTCAACGTATTTTTCAATCATAATTTTGGGAGTGATATTCTTATAATGCCACTCTCTTTTTCTGTAATACATGTTCATACTTAGACTACGATTCATCTTCTTTTTCACATGAGGCATGTCTAAAGTATCTTTTTTTTTGCATATGACAGCACTACCACTATCATGTGTACATTTCAGAACAAATTGCTGTGGTAAAAGATCAAATTTAATGTCTTCAAAATAATGATGAACACCTAGAAGTGGAACTAGGTATTGTGTGCCTATACGATTCGCAACCAAATCACGCACTGCATGCTTATCTGCCAAAACCGTATAGAAAGGACAGCGATCATAAATCATCCGAGCAGTCACTTTTTCATTAAACGTTTTAGGCTCGTTAAAATCAGGGACATACCCTAATTTTTTAATGAATCTTTTCTTTAAATATTGTTTATCTGATACAAATAAACTTCTAACAATTTTTGCCTTATAAATTAACGTATTTAACATTAGAATAAATCATATAACCCTCATTATTATGAGAATTATAACAAATAAAAAAGGACTCGAATGAGTCCTTTTTCTTTATAAATCAACTTATTTTACGTAAGTTAACCAGTGAGCATATTTAGGGTCTTTACCCTGAACTGCATCAAAGTATGCTTTCTGGATTTGAGTGGTGATTGGACCACGTACACCTTCACCAATTTGACGGTCATCATATTCACGGATTGGCGTTACTTCGGCTGCAGTACCAGTGAAGAAAGCTTCATCTGCAATATAGAATTCGTCACGGGTAATACGGCGTTCTACTACTTCATAGCCAAGATCTTTAGCAATAGTAATAATCGATTGACGAGTGATACCATCTAATGCACCACCAGCGATGTCTGGAGTGTGAATTACGCCATCACGTACCAGGAATACGTTTTCGCCTGAACCTTGGCATACATAGCCTTGTGGATCAAGCAGCATTGCTTCGTCATAACCAGAATGTGCCACTTCTTGGTGAGCAAGAATCGACAATGTGTAGTTACCAGATGCTTTGGCCTTACACATGGTCACGTTTGGATGATGGTGTGTGAATGATGAAGTTTTTACACGAATACCTTTCGCCATCGCATCATCACCAAGGTAAGCACCCCAGCTCCACGCTGCAACTACAGCATGAATAGTATTGTCAGTAGCAGCAATACCTAATTTTTCAGAGCCAATAAAAATAATTGGACGTAAATAGCAAGATGCCAATTTATTTTCACGAACCACATCAATTTGAGCTTGTTCTAATGTTGCATGATCAAATGGAACTTTCATTTGATAAATTTTTGCAGAATTGAGCAAACGTTTGGTGTGTTCTTTCAGACGGAAAATAGCCGTTCCATTCGGGGTTTCATAAGCACGGACACCTTCAAACACACCCATGCTGTAGTGCAAGGTATGTGTTAATACGTGAGTTTTCGCCTCACGCCAGTCTACTAGTTGTCCATCTTGCCAAATGAAACCATCACGATCAGCCAAATTCATGCCACAAACTCCAATTTTTTCACAATTATTCACTATCCAGTGCAAATACTGCACTTGGATCAATCAGTCTTTGCCATAACTTGCAAACGGTCTTTCGGGTATCGTGCCAGTCGCTTGCAGACACTTGCATGGATTGATTTGCAAGGGCTAAGCGATGGCTCTCGGCGCGTTCACGGAGATAAGCTTGAATCAGAGCAGTCGCATCGTCGCTGGATAAGCAACCTGATTTTGCGGCATCCTCAAGGATTCTTACATTGTCGGAGTAATGGGCGAGATCTTTATTCGTCCCACTCCAAGCTAACACCGCATACTGTGCCATAAATTCGATATCAACGATACCACCTGCATCTTGTTTTAAATGAAAAATCCCATCTTTTTTTTGCTCTTTGGAAGAACCTAGATGATCTTTCATTTTCTGACGCATTTTCAGAACTTCACTACGTACATGACAGATATCGCGTTTCTGGGTAAGAATTTTACAGCGTAGTGCTTCAAATGTCTCTCTCAGGCTATCTTCCCCAGCAATGGAGCGTGCACGCACCAAGGCTTGATGTTCCCACAGCCATGCATTTTTCAATTGATATTGCTCAAATGCTTTCAGGCTAGTGACCAGCAGCCCTGCTTCTCCAGAAGGACGTAGACGAGTATCGACTTCATAGACACGTCCATCCAGTGTTTGTGTGGTCATGAGCGACATAAACTTCTGTGCCACACGCATGGCAAACTCAAAACCGCTAATCGGCTTGAGACCGTCCGTATCTGCCTGCTCACCCATATAATGAATGAAGACCAGATCCAGATCCGAACCATAACCCAACTCAATGCCACCGACTTTGCCATAGCCAATGACGGCAAAAGCCGTATGTTCTATTGAGCAGCGCTGCCCTTCTGCATCCAACGGAAAACCATGTCGTTTAGCCACAATCTGATAAGCCAGATGCAGCGCAGCATTCACTGAGACTTCTGCAATATCCGTTAAGGCATCCGAGACTTTCATTAAAGGACTTTCTGCCAACACATCACTGGCAGCTACCGCAAGGACATTGGATTTTTTAAACAGGCGCAGCACCCGCATCTGATCTTCAACCTGATCAATTTCGATTCTGAGCAATTGCTGACGCAGGCTATCTTCCAGATCCTGCCGCTTAGGCAATTCAAAATCCATCGACAGGAACTCATCCAGCAATACCGGATAATGAGTAAGCTCCTCACAGATCCAGGGGCTGACAGTCGCCATCTTGACCAAACGCTGTAAAGCGCCTTTACTTTCAATCAGCATCACCAGATACACCGTACGACGCATGACTGATTCAACCAATGGCATCAGGCGAACCAGTGCAACTTGCGGTTTATCTGATTCTAGAATCGCCTCTATCAGATAAGGCCAAAACGTTTTTAAACGTTGAATGGCTTTAGCTGGCAATTTTTTTAAGGCATGACCATGCCAGAATTCATGCACCAGATTTTTTGCATGATCATCCAAGACTTCATTCAGCTGTTGTTCGAGTTGAGAAAAACTTTTGCCTTGAGGCTCTGGTCCATTTTCCTTGATCAAGTGCTCAAACTGGTAAATCACTTTAGCGCGTTTTTGATCCAGCACTTCCATAAAGGCGGACCAGTCTGAAAAGCCCAAAGTATCCACAATACGTTGACGTAAATCTGGCTCAGTCGGCAAACATTGGGTTTGTTGATCATGCAGCGCCTGAATAGCATGCTCTACCCGGCGCAGGAATAAATAGGCATCTTCTAGGTCAGTCACCGCCTGTTCATCCAGCAGTTCAGCCTCATCCAGATGATTCAGGCTGACCAGACATTGCCGGTCTTGCAACTCTAACTTGGCTCCGCCATAAATCAGCTGAAAAACCTGCACTATAAATTCAACTTCACGAATCCCGCCTGCGCCAAGCTTGATATCATCTTCAATATTACGGCGCTGTACTTCACGCTCAATCATCGCCTTCATTTCGCGCATGGCTTCAAAAGCGCTGTAATCGACATATTTACGGAATACAAAAGGACGGGTCATGTCCAGCAGTTCATCACCTTCTGGGCTCGGATTGACGATGCGGGCTTTGATCCAGGCATAGCGTTCCCATTCACGCCCATGCTGACTGAGATATTTTTCTAGTGCGGCATGACTGATGGCTAAAGCAGAACCATCACCCCAAGGTCGCAGACGCATATCAACGCGGAATACAAAACCTTCAGCGGTGATATGGTCTAGCAGATAGATTAACTTTTGTCCCCATAGGATACAGAACTGCTGAACGTCAATGCATTTGCGCCCATCTGTTTCACCCTGTTCATCAAAGGCAAAAATCAGGTCAATATCACTGGAAAGGTTGAGTTCCTGAGCGCCCAGCTTGCCCATCGCAATGATGATGAGGTCTTGAACTTTACCGTTATAGCCAATTGGCTGGCCATATTTGGCGACTAGAGGAATACGGGCAAACTCTTTGGCAGCGCAGATGCAGACATCGGCGAAATCAGACAGCTCGCGAGTCAGTGTGATGACATCGGTGAGTTGATTGGCATCCTGCCAGATCCAGCGGAACATCAGGCGGGCACGCAGAATACGTAAGCTACGCATCCACATGGTTTCATCGCTGATATTTAATAGATTGGAATAGATTAAGTCTTGAATCTGTTCAGTGCCGAGTGACCCCTGAAACTGATCAATTGCATAATCCTGATTCAATAGATCTTGATGATTGGCCAATACCTGTTCTGCATACTGACTGGCTCTTAAGGTTTTCTGCAATTGTACCGCGTCCATCACTCGGTGATTCCCTCAAAACTTTTATTTAGTTATAGCAGGAGTTCAGGCCGAGTGGGAACGGTTTTAATAGAAATTTATGATTTTCAGGACTTTTCAGTATGCAGATCTTCAAGTACCAATGCCTGATGATCATTGGTCACTTTAGGTAAATGCACAGTAAAGGTGGTTCCAGCGCCTTCTTTAGAATCTACGACAATCTGTCCATGGTTCAGGTCTACAAAACGCTTACACAGTACCAGACCCAGACCTGCGCCTTTCTCATTGTCTGTGCCTTTTAAGCTCACTGTGAGATTAGGTCTAAACAGATTTTTCATTTGCTCTTCAGTCATACCGAGACCAGTATCCTGAACAGTAATCTTGACTTGCTCACCTTCCATTTCAGCAGCCAGAATCACCTGGCCACCCTGATCAACTGGAGTAAATTTCAGCGCATTCGATACCAGGTTCTGCAAGACCGAAGTAATCATGTTGATATCAGCATGCACCTTGATATCTTCAGGAACCTGGTCAATCAGCTCAATATTCTTTTTCAACGCCAGACTTTTCAGTACATCACAGACAATTTTAGTAGACTGTTTTAATTCATAGTTAATCGGATGATAAACGAAACGTCCACCCTCGGCCATCGCCCAAGTCAACAGGCTTTCTAACAAGTTATACGTCGATTGAGCCGTATCATATAAATAATCAGAAATACTCTGGATACTGGATTCATCCAGAGTGTCACGTTCCTGTGCCAGCACTTCCGAGAAGCCTAACAAGCCATGGAAAGGTGCACGCAGGTCATGAGCAATAATTTGGAAGAATTTGGTTTTACTGAAGTTTTGTGCACATTGCTGTTCGTATAACTCTTTCAGCTGTGTATGTTCCTCATTCAGTTTAACTCGTTTTACTAAAGATTCAGCAAATTGCTGGACGATAATAATAGCTTCCTGATCAAATACTTCAGTCTGATCGTCAAAGAAAACCACCTGCCCCAAAGACTGTCCTTGGGCTGATTTCAAATTGAATGCTACGAGCCGCTGATGGGCTACACCAAGGCTGTTCACATGATCTGATAGTTCTACATATGCAGGATGATTTTGATCGATCACATCCATTTCTTGTAGATATTTAGGGATGTCCACATTCTGGGGTACGTGCAAACCGCGAAACCCGAGCGGACAGCTGTACCAGAGATAGGGTTCCATATGGAATCCGATGATACAGGTCTTGGCGCCGAGTACTTTACGGGCGACTTTACAGAAGGTGTCTAATAAATTGTCAGAGGTATAGACACCTAAAATGAGAGATATACGGCACGAGCTTAACTGCTCCGTATTCTGACCGATCTCTAGCAGTTTTAGTTCCATGTCTGCCTCTCTGGATGTTATGGAATATAGAATAAAAATTACAACCGACTAAATTAATACAATCAATAACAAAGATTCTATATTTACTCAACGTTAAAATCTCATTTATCGACCAAAGGATTTGTTAACTTATTTCTCTAAAGATACATTGATAGCTTCAA
>NZ_DFDO01000187.1:652-11920 GCF_002367915.1 Acinetobacter sp. UBA3025 | reverse complement strand
ATGATCAATATTTTTCAGATAGCTAAATCTTATAAAATTTCATCTAAAAAAGATGATTTTAATAGGAGTATTTCAATGAATCCCTTATATAAAATCAGGTTTTATCTTATATGTTTTTTTAAACCAGGCAGTGGAAAATAGTTCTCATTTTAAATAAAAAAAATTCACGTTTTATCCTAATTTCGCTTTTATAATCAACTGTTATCCTACGACCCGAATCTGAATCCATATGCCAAAAATAAAACCTACGAAACTCATTATGGCAATTGTAATTGCCATCCTGGTGGCAGTCACTGCCTGGTATTTTCTGAAACCTAAAGAGCAGCAGCCACAATACATTACAGCTGAAGTGACCCAAGGGGATATCGAAAATTCGGTACTAGCAACTGGTGTACTTGAAGCCACCAAAATGGTCAGTGTCGGTGCCCAGGTTTCGGGTCAGGTTAAAAAAATGTATGTGCAACTTGGCGATCAGGTTAAACAAGGCCAGTTAATTGCCCGAATTGACTCTGTTCGTCAGGAAAATGATTTAAAGACTGCTGAAGCCAGTATTAAAAACCAGATGGCACAGCTTGCCGTGAAACAGGCCAACCTCGCTAAGGTGGAAGCCGAGTATAAGCGTCAGCAAGCCATGTATGCCCAAGATGCAACCTCGCGTTCAGAACTAGAATCTGCATTAGCCAGCTACAAAACCGCTCAGGCAGATATCACCGCGATTAATGCACAGATCGAACAGTCACGTTTAACTCTAGCCACTGCGAAAGAAGATCTCGGTTATACCCAAATTGTGGCGCCAATGGACGGAACCATTGTAGCGATCGTGACTGAAGAAGGTCAGACTGTAAACGCCAATCAAAGTGCACCAACGATTGTGAAACTGGCGCAGCTGGATACCATGACCATTAAAGCGGAAATTTCTGAAGCCGATGTGATGAAAGTTCAGGAAGGTCAAAGTGTTTACTTCACCACTTTAGGTGACAGTGAAACCAAACACTATGCAACATTACGTCAAGTTGAACCTGCACCGGACTCGATCAATACCGAAAGCAACAGCACATCGACTTCATCATCAAGTACTGCGGTGTATTACAACGCCCTATTTGATGTACCGAATGAAGATGGTAAATTACGTATTGATATGACTGCTCAGGTCTACATCATTTTAGATGAAGCGAAAAATGTGCTGACTATTCCTGCCGCAGCGGTGCAAACCTCAAACCGTCCGCAGCGCCGTGCACAAAGTTCCGATAGCGATAAAACACAAGCCAATAATGCTGCCGCTCCTGCTGATGCGAAACAAGGTGAAAATAAAACGGATCGACCTAAACGCTTAGAACTCACTGAAGCAGAAAAAGCCTTGGTTAAACAAGGAAAAGCAACTGTATCGATGGTTCGTGTATTACAAGCAGATGGTTCTGCAAAACCTCAACCTGTATTAATTGGTCTGAATAACCGCGTCACAGCTCAAGTCATCCGCGGCTTAAATCAAGGCGATAAAGTGGTGATTGCAGATGGTTCAGATACTTCAAATGATTCAGCTAAACGCAGCAACCGTGGTGGTGCTGGCGGCCCAATGAGAATGTAATTATGAGTCAAAATCAAACACCTCTACTTGAGGTTAAGAATCTGACTCGTGAATTCCCCGCCGGTGAAAGCACTGTTCAGATTCTTAAAGGGATTAATCTTGAGATTTATCCCGGTGAATTAGTGGCAATCGTAGGTCAGTCGGGTTCAGGTAAATCAACCTTAATGAATATTTTAGGTTGCTTGGACAAACCCACCCACGGTAGCTACAAAGTTAAAGGACGTGAAACCCGCGAGCTTGAGCCTGATGAATTAGCTCAATTGCGTCGTGAGTATTTCGGCTTTATTTTCCAGCGCTATCACTTATTGAGTGATTTAAATGCTACGGGCAACGTTGAAGTACCCGCAATTTATGCCGGTGCCGATGCGACCGAGCGTAATGCTCGTGCCAAGCAATTACTGACCGATCTAGGACTGGGGGACAAAACCCAAAACCGTCCGAGCCAACTGTCTGGTGGTCAGCAACAACGTGTATCGATTGCTCGTGCCTTAATGAATGGTGGTGATGTGATTTTGGCCGATGAACCCACCGGGGCATTGGACAAAAACAGTGGTATTGAGGTCATGCGCATTTTGCGTGAACTGAATGCCAAAGGTCATACCATTATTTTGGTTACCCATGATCATAAAGTTGCTAAAAATGCCACGCGGATTATTGAGATCAGTGACGGGAATATCATTTCCGATCTACCCAATACCCCAGTGACCGATGATGAGCCACTGGAAAAACAACAGCTTGTTCGTGCTCCACAGAAAAAAATTGCCAGTTGGCGTTCGGCTGTTGACCGTTTAGGTGAAGCCTTCCGTATGGCCTTATTGGCCATGAATGCACACCGGATGCGGACCTTCCTGACCATGCTCGGCATCATTATCGGGATCGCGTCGGTGGTTTCAGTCGTTGCGCTCGGTAACGGTTCACAAAAGCAGATTCTGGAAAATATTAGCAGCTTGGGCACCAACACCATTACCGTGTATCAAGGTCGTGGCTTTGGGGATAATTCCCGAACTGCACAAGTGAAAACTTTGATTCCTGATGATGCTACTGCCCTATCGGAACAACCTTATGTCGATGGTGTCAGTCCATCGGTCAACAGTAGTGTCACCGGACGCTTCAAAGAGATCGAAGCATCGACCACGGTCAACGGTGTCAGTGAAGACTTCTTCTATGTCAAAGGTATGAACTTTGAGTCAGGTCAGCCCTTTGATAAAGAAAGTGTGACCGAACAAGCTCAGGATGTGGTGATTGATAGCAATACCAAAAACACTTTCTTTGCGGATGGCACCAATCCTGTCGGTCAAGTCATTCTATTGGGTAGTGTACCGAGTCGGGTGATTGGCGTCATTGAAGAACAAAAAAGCATGATGGGCAACTCAGACAGCCTGAATGTGTATTTGCCTTATTCAACCGTCATGAGCCGTATGCTGGGACAATCCAATGTACGCAGTATCATTGTGCGTATTAAAGATGAATATCCAAGTGCGGCTGCGGAAAATGCCATTTTAAGCCTATTGGTACAACGCCATGGTGCTCAAGATGTGTTTACGCAAAACTCCGACAGTATTCGTGAAACCATTCAAGAAACCACTCAGACCATGACGCTTCTGGTTTCGGCTATCGCCGTCATTTCCCTAGTGGTCGGTGGTATTGGTGTGATGAACATTATGCTGGTTTCCGTGACTGAACGTACTCAGGAAATCGGGGTAAGGATGGCGGTCGGTGCGCGCCAAAGTGACATTCTGCAGCAATTCCTGATTGAAGCTGTTTTGGTTTGTATTCTGGGCGGTATCTTAGGCGTATTGCTGTCACTCGGTATCGGTCAGCTGATTACCCATTTTGCTGGAGGAACCTTCCAAATGGCATACTCGACCACATCAATTGTCGCGGCCTTTGTCTGCTCAAGCCTGATCGGTATTGTGTTCGGCTTTATCCCGGCACGTAATGCAGCCCGTTTGAATCCAGTCGATGCACTTTCTCGAGAATAAGGAATCTGATATGCATACTCTTACCAAACTTGCCAGTGCCCTACTCCTCGGGAGTTCACTGGTCGGCTGTGCAGCCGTGGTGAAAACGCCGTATGAACAACCTGCTGTACAGGTACCTAACAACTTTCAAAACAGTAAAGCTATAAGCCAGCAAATCCATGCTGATGTTTTGGCAGACCAATGGTGGACTCTATTTAAAGATCCCCAATTAAATAGTCTGGTGAATGACGTACTGGCAGCCAATAATGATCTGGCCGTGGCCGGGATCAATTTGCAGCAAGCCCGTATTCAAGCCAGACAGACACAAAGCCAGCAAGGTGTACGTATCAGTGATGCGGGGTTAACCACGCGTAGAAGCTTTGATCTGGAAGATGGCAGCAGTTCATCCGGCTTTGGGGTTAATTTCCCTGGCTTAAGCTATGAACTGGATCTGTTCGGTAAACTGGCCAATCAGACTGAAGCAGCACGCTGGGAAGCCCTGGCATCTGAAGAAGACTTGCAAGCGACTGCACAAAGTCTGATTGGTACGACTGCTCAACTGTACTGGCAGCTGGGTTATCTAAATGAACGTTATAGCGTGGTTCAACAAAACCTAGCGACTGCACAGCGTACCTATGATCTGGTCAATGTCCAGTATCGTGCCGGTGCTGTGTCTGGTTTGGATTTAACTCAGGCTGAACAGGCGATCCAAAGCCAGCAAGCGACCTTAAGTCAGATTGAGCAGCAACGTGTGGAAACACGTACGGCGCTGGCAGTACTCATGAATATGCCTGTGCAACAGCTTTCGATTCAGGAACCGAAACGTTTACCGAATATTGCTTTACCGTCGATTAAAGCTGGCTTGCCTGCTAGCCTTCTCTCCCGCCGTCCTGACTTGAGAGCTACTGAATTGCGTTTGCGTAAAGCCTTGGCCAACAAGGATGCCAATAAAGCCAGTTATTACCCTTCGATCAGCCTGACTGGCAGCCTAAGTACCGGCGTGGGCACCAGTTCATCATTGTCAGATGCACTTAAAAATCCGGTGGCGACCTTAGGTGCTGGACTCAGCCTGCCATTCCTACAATGGAATGATATGAAGCGTGATTTGCAGGTGAATGAACTGGAATATGAAAAAGCGATTATCCAGTATCGTCAGACCATGTATGAAGCTTTTGCCGATGTAGAGAATGCCTTGTCTAATCGTACTGAACTCACCAAACAGGTTGCGTTACAACAGCGTAACGTTGAACTGGCTGAACGTACTGAACGTTTGACTGAAGTACGTTATCGTAATGGTGCAGTAGCATTGAAAAATCTGCTGGATGCACAGGAAACTACGCGGAATGCCCGTCTGTCTTTGGTGCAAACCCGACAAAGCCAATACAATGCTTATGTGACCCTGATGCAAGCTTTGGGTGGTAGCCCGATCAAACAACTACCTTAAGCAATATATTTGACTCAAAAAAGACCGCTGTTAGTCAGCGGTTTTTTTATTGAAGTTTACATATGCAGATAAGCATTTACATTGTTGAGCTGTTCAATAGAAGGCTCATGTCCTAACAGACTGCCTTTTTCTAGCCATTGACGGGCAATTGCAATATCACGTTCTACACCAATGCCTTTGGTATATAAGCGCCCCAGATGACTATAAGCATCAGCATTCACCTGCGCAGCCGCTTTACGATAGCACTGGATTGCCTGATCCAAATTGGCTTCAATGCCAATTCCTTGTTCCAAAGCCTCACCTAAAGCATTTAGTGCGAGACCATTATGCTGGCTCGCAGCCTGTTCCAGATATTTCAGTCCTAAAGCCGTATCCTGCTCCACCTTTTTGCCCTTTAAATACATTAAGCCTAATTCGGTCTGGGCTTGTGCATTGCCCAATTGAGCTGCCTGATGCAGATAACGTTTGGCCTGTTCCTCATTCACTTCAAAGACTGGATAAAAACCAGAATATGCTTGATACAGATACCAGGCAGCCTTACTTGATCCTTTCGCCACCGCCTGATTCAAATATTGAATTGCCTTTTCTCGGGTCGGCAGCGGATATTCAGGCAAGCCATAAAAACGTCCCACTATATAAATCAGATCAGCTTCAGACTGTGCTGCAGGTTGCTCTTGCTGTGCGATTGCCTGAATCATTTGGGTGGCTTTAGCCGTATCTTTGGCTACACCTACTCCGTTTAAATAGCAGAGCGCCAGACCCATCTGACTAAAGCCATGATCAGGATCGCTTTGCAAGGCATGTCGATAGAGTTCAAATGCTTTCTCCGGTTCATGTGCGACCAGATAGGATTCAAAATATAGTGCGGCAATCAGACTCAAGGCTTGAGGATGCTGGGTTTGTGCTGCTTCAGACCAGTAGCGAAATGCCATGGTTTCATTTTTTTGTACATACCAGCCATGAAAATAAGCCAGACCGATCAGGGTTTTGGCCTGCGCATCTTTATGTTCTTTGGACTGCTGTAATAGATGCTGAAACACCCGTTGACGTTGATCAGGATCAATAGTGCCGAGTAACACGCCGGCATAGTAATCATATAAACCACTCTGATCACCGAGATGAATACAGCGTTTAATGAAATTCAAAGCCTGCTGTTGATTTTTGGGCAAGACTTTGCCATTTGCATAGGCTTCGGCAATACCCTGATTGGCAGCCAAGTGGTCCTGCTGTGCTGCCAGAAACAGATAATGGATACCCAAACTTAAATCTTGCGCTGCACTATCCGCCAAATAATATTGGGCTAACTGATACTGTGAATTGGCATGTCCCTGCTCGGCATTTTGAATTAACAGTTGCAGACGTTGCTGTTCTGCAGTGTCATGGTCAGATTCAGCCAGCTCAGTGATGCGATACTGCGCATCCAGATGACCACGCGCGACCGCATGCCGATACCAGTACAAGGCTTTTTCAGGATCATTTAATTGGTATTGATGACCATCATAGATCTGGCCTAAATGATAGGCCGCATCCTCACCACCTAAACTATAAGCTTTTTCAAGAAAACTAATCGCTTTTTCTGTGCTCTGCTCACAGCCCTGTCCGTTTAAGTGCATTAGGGCCATGCCCACATAAGCCTGCGGCAATTCCTGCTGCTGGGCCAGCCCCTGATAAATTTGATAGGCACGTCCATAGTCCGGGTGATGCGGATCCGTACTTAGACGGGTTGCATACTTCAATTGAGCATCAATCTGTTCAATCCATAGATCATGATGCACGGCTTTGGCCTGATCACGTTTCACCGGATCAGGACGTTTCCACATCCAGATTGCTAAAGCCCCAATCCCCAAAACCAGCACTAGCAAAAACCACATAGCTGCTCCAAAACCAAAAGATTGTTTTTGTTATATGTATAAAAATTCATTTTAAACTTAGCATAAAAAAAAGCACAGATCGTGTGCTTTTTTTTTGACTCAATCAGGCTTTAAGTCTTTTACTATCGAGCTTTTTCAATACTTCCGATACCGCAACCATGGCGAAGCTAGATGTCACTACCACTGCAGACCCATAACCACCACAGCGTAAGCCTGCGCTTGCACAAACATCTGCACTCGAGAATGGGTTATCGATAGAGTAGACACAAGTGATGCCAAATTTTTCTTTTGGCTTTTTACAGATGCCTTTAGCACGTAATTGCGCACGTAATTTTGCCAGCATTGGATCCTGTTCGGTTCTGGATAAATCGGCAACACGGATTTTTAAGGGATCCAGTTTACCGCCTGCTCCACCGGATACAATCAATGGAACCTTGTTAAAACGGCAATGCAGCATCAAGGCAAATTTCGCTTTGACGTCATCGATACAGTCCAGAATGATGTCAGGATTTCCTGACAGAATTTCTTTCACATTTTCTGGCGTCAGATAATCGTCAATCAAATTGATCTTGATGCGTGGATTAATCGAACGGCAGCGTTCTGCCATGATTTCGATTTTTTCACATCCTAGTGTCGCCGTCATAGCTGGTAACTGACGGTTAATATTCGATGCTGCGACCACATCCATATCGACCAGTGTGAGCTCACCAATCCCGGTACGTGCCAATGCTTCGACTGCCCATGAACCAACACCGCCAATTCCGATCACCATCACGTGACTGTTTTCATAATGATGAAAGCTATCGTCACCATAAATTTTGGCTACACCCGCAAAACGGCGGTCATACTCATCATCTTGAAGCAGATCAGTCATAGGTCATCAATAGCAAGAAAAACACCAGAGCATTTTAGCAAAATCATGGACACTTTACTGCCACTAAAATCCAGATACAAAATCAGTTAAAAAAGCATTCTTGTGCCATCGCTAAAACACGTAAAATTGATCAAATTACCATCATAATAATCTTCAAAATATTTCAATTATTATTGTCCTAAAGGGAGCCAGATCAGCATGCTATTTAACGCCCTTTTTGCCCTGCTGGTTTTGCTGTTCCTGCTCTATCTTTACGGTTTAACCTTTAAAAAGCAGAAAAATTATTATCTCAGTATCATGATCCGTATCCTGACTTTAGGATTATTTGCTTTGATTATCTTGGATCAATATGAAACCCAGACCCATCTTGCTCTGGTGCTTCTGACCTGGGTACTGTTTGAAAGCAGTGAAAACTTTTATCACAAGAAACTTTCTGCCAAGCAATAAAAAAGAAGCTTTCGCCTCTTTTTTATTTGCTCGGATTATTTATTCATAATGAAGAAATATTCACGATAATATTTCAGTTCAGCAATCGAATCACGGATATCATCCATCGCTAGATGCGAAGCATTTTTCTTCAGACCACTCATGATTTCAGGGCGCCAGCGTTTTGCCAGCTCTTTTACTGAAGATACGTCTAGATTACGGTAATGGAAATACTGTTCCAGTTCAGGCATTAAACGGTGCAGAAAGCGACGGTCCTGACAGATCGAGTTACCACACATCGGCGATACTTTTGGATTGACCCATTTTTTCAGGAATTCAATCGTTTCACTTTCTGCATCCTGAGCAGTCAATTTACTGCGGCGTACACGCTCAATCAGGCCAGACTGACCATGCTGGCGAGTATTCCACTCGTCCATCGCATTCAGGATACGGTCAGATTGATGCACAGCTAGCACGGGCCCTTCGGCAAGAATATTTAGGTTATCGTCCGTTACAATCGTGGCAACTTCAATAATCTGGTCATTATCTGTATCCAGACCTGTCATTTCCAGGTCAATCCAAATCAGGCGGCTATCCGGCGTGCTGCTCATAAATGTGCAATCTTATTAGGCTATAAAACATTTATAGTAGCAAATTTATTACGTCGATGCTGTAACTGACACCCCGCTTCATGCTATTTTTGCCATCTCGCTCCCATGGTTTTTTAGGATTTGAATGGCTTTAATACGTAAACGTCGTTTAACTGAACAACAACAACGTCGTATTCAAAAACAGCACAAAACGCGTCAGGAAGAGATCGATACCTCTCAAGACCTGGAAGGACTGGTCGTGCAGCATTATGGCCGCCAGCTTGAAGTCCAGGCCTTGTCTGTACCTGAACAGCATCCTGAAAAACCGGTCGTGGCTGAAGGTGAACCTGAGCCATTCTGGAAGCCGATTGAACTAGGGAGTGTCTGGCGCTGCCATACCCGAACTAACCTGGAATTGCTGGTAACAGGTGACCGGGTCAAATGGCAGGCTGATCCCAATACCGGACTCGGCATTATTACAGCGATTCATCCGCGCACTTCTTTGCTGACCCGTCCTGACCGTTACCACAAGGTTAAACCGGTTGCCGCCAATATTTCCCTGATTGTGATTGTGTTCGCGCCATTGCCTGAACCAGCACCAGGTTTGATTGACCGTTATCTGGTGGCTTGTGCAGATGCAGAGATTCCAGCACTTTTAGTGCTCAATAAATCAGATTTGCTCAAGGAAAATGATCCGATTCTGGATTTGCTTAAAGAATATAAAGATTTGGGTTATGAAGTCATGCAAACCCAGTCTGATGGTGATCTGACAGAACTGTCCGCTCGTCTGAATGAAGAAACTGTAGCGTTTGTCGGTCAGTCTGGTGTAGGTAAAAGCACGCTGATTAATGCGATCGTCCCGGATGCTGCACAGAAAACCAATGTCATTTCTGAAAACTCGGCACTGGGTCAGCATACAACAACTTCCACACGTCTGATTTCCTTTGGCGATGGCGCTGCTCTCATCGACTCACCGGGAATCCGTGAATTTGGTCTCTGGCATCTGACCTTGGACAAAGTTCAAAGTGGTTTTCCGGAAATTGAAAATCTGCTCGGTCACTGTCAGTTCCGTAACTGCACACATAAACATGAAAAACAGTGTGCCTTACGTCAGGCAGCCTCAACAGGGGAAATTTTGCCGCGCCGACTAGACAGCTATTTACGTTTAATTGACGAAATTAACGAAGCGCAGCAAAAAAATTAATTTTCTTAAGGCTTAGCCCTTGAAGCGGTGATTTTGATCACCATATTTATGAGCTATACTCTTGGCAATTTTAAAATTGTAATTAGGTGAATTGTGGAACGTTGGTTCGAGTTTATGGGGAATCACCCCTTCTTGTTTGGAACACTCGCGGTACTCGTGGTTGTCTTCTTCATTATCGAAGGTCAACGTAATGGTCGCAAAATCTCTCCGCAATCGCTGGGAATTTTAGTTAAAGCAAAAAATGCCATGCTGATTGATTTACGTGATGCTAAAGACTTCCGTGAAGGTCACATCAGTGGTAGCCGTAATATTCCATATAGCCAAATTACAAAACACGTTGATGAGTTAAAAGCATCTGATCGCCCGTTGGTGTTCATTTGTAATCTTGGGCAAGTTGCAGGTTCTGCGCTTCAACAGGTAGGTCATGCAGATGCCTACCGTCTGGATGGCGGCATTACAAACTGGAAAGCTCAAGGTTTACCTTTGGTGAAAAGCAAATAATCTGCGAACAGGAGATTGATCATGGCTGAAGTTACTATCTATTCGACGACAGTATGTCCGTATTGTATCCGTGCAAAACAGCTCCTTGAGCGCAAAGGTGTTGCATTCAAAGAAATTAATTTATCGAATGAAGCCCCTGAAGTGCGTCTTGAATTGATGCAACGCACCAATCATCGTACCGTGCCACAGATTTTTATTAATGAACAATTTATCGGCGGTTTTGATCAACTTTATGCCCTAGAGCGTGAAGGCAAACTAGACGAATTATTGGCTTAATTTACTAAAACCTACCTCATATCAAGGATTAAAGAATGAGTGAAGAACAACAAGCTCAACCACAATTGGCATTAGAGCGTATTTACACTAAAGATATTTCTTTTGAAGTTCCTGGGGCACAAGTTTTTACCAAGCAATGGCAACCTGAGTTAAACATCAACCTTTCTTCTTCTGCAGAAAAAATTGATCCGACTCATTTTGAAGTGGCTTTAAAAGTTGTGGTTCAAGCAACCAATGAAGGTGATACAGCGTTTATCGTTGACGTGACTCAAGCAGGGATTTTCCTGATTGATGGCGTGGAAGAAGAGCGTCTGCCATACATTCTTGGTGCTTACTGCCCGAACATTCTGTTCCCGTTCCTTCGTGAAGCGGTGAATGATATGGTCACTAAAGGTAGCTTCCCGCAATTGCTGCTTACTCCAATCAACTTCGATGCTGAATTTGAAGCGAACATGCAACGTGCGCAAGCTGCTGCTGTTGAAGGTCAAGCTTAATCACTTGATCTTGAAGTTAAAAAAGACCGCAATTGCGGTCTT
>NZ_DFDO01000187.1:0-466 GCF_002367915.1 Acinetobacter sp. UBA3025 | reverse complement strand
CCGCAATTGCGGTCTTTTTTATGGCTTATTTAAAGGCTTGATGCCCCTGCTTTTTAATCTGATCCATTTTCACCGTAAGGGTTTGGGCTTTGGTCAATTGATTAGCTGCAACAAGCTGTTCAGCTTGTTTAATCTCTTTCAATAAGTCAGTTAACAATCCCTGATAAGCCGTAACTTTTGCATCTTTGGATTTTAGCTTTTGCAGACCTGATGGTAAATTTTTCTGGCAAACTTCCACAGATTTTTGCATGCTCTGCAATGCTGCCCGCGCCTCTTTGCTATCTTTGGCAGATTTGAAATTTTTTAAATGATGGTCGAGTTCATGCATATTGTCATGATAGTGATTGTCTGCTGCCATGCCCGACGTGATGATCCCCACTGTGCCCATCACAAAAATCATGCTGATTAAAAAATTTTTAAACATCATTAATTGTCCTGTATTGTTTTTATATTAAGCATCTTAGTG
>NZ_DFDO01000188.1:0-15729 GCF_002367915.1 Acinetobacter sp. UBA3025 | reverse complement strand
TAAAAGAATTTGCTTTATAGATGGATTATAAAAAATGAAATATTTATAAAATAAAAAGAGGGCTATAAAAGCCCTCTCTACTACTTGATTATAAAAGAATTAGATCAGTTCGATTGCGACCGCAGTTGCTTCACCACCACCAATACATAGTGCAGCGATACCACGTTTACCGCCTGTACGTTTCAATGCATGGATCAAGGTCAGGATAATACGTGAACCTGTAGAACCAACCGGGTGACCGAGTGCACATGCACCACCATTGATGTTGACTTTCTCAGGATCAAGCTTGAACTCATCCATTGGGCACATGGTGACCATAGCAAACGCTTCATTGATTTCCCAAAGGTCAACTTCCTCAGCTTTCCAGCCAGTTTTATCCAGAACTTTCTGAATCGCACCCACTGGCGCAATCGTGAATTCAGATGGATGCTGGGAGTTTGAAGCATAAGCGATGATTTTAGCCAAAGGCGCTAAACCTTTAGCTGCTGCATTTTCGCTTGAAGTCAGAACAAGGGCAGAGGCACCATCTGAAATTGAGCTGGCATTTGCTGCCGTAATTGTCCCGTCTTTTGCAAAAGCAGGACGAAGAGTTGGAATCTTATCAATATTGGCATTGAAAGGTTGTTCGTCCTTATCAACGACGACATCACCTTTACGGGTGGAAACAGTGACTGGCACGATTTCATCAGCAAAGTAGCCTTCATTGACTGCAGTTTGAGCACGTTTCAGTGAACGGATTGCAAATTCATCCATCTGTTCACGTGTATAACCTTTGCTATTTGCCATATCTTGAGCAAATGAACCCATCAGGCGACCAGTTTCGGCATCTTCCAGGCCATCGAGGAACATATGATCCTTGATTTCACCATGACCCATACGGAAACCGCTACGCGCTTTTGGCAATACATATGGCGCATTGGTCATGGATTCCATCCCACCTGCAACCACATAAGTTGCAGAACCTGCCTTAATCATATCTGCCGCTTGCATGACTGCTTTCATGCCTGAACCACATAATTTGTTGATGGTAACAGCACCGGTAGAATCAGGCAGACCTGCTTTACGCATCGCTTGACGGGCAGGGCCTTGTTTTAAACCTGCCGGGAGTACACAACCCATAATGACTTCTTCAATATCGGTTGGCTGCAAACCTGAACGCGCAATCGCCTCTTTGATGGTGGCAGCGCCTAGTTCAGGTGCAGTAACGCTAGCCAAGCTGCCTTGAAAGCCGCCCATCGCTGTACGTGCGCCATTGACAATTACGATGTCAGTCATTGTTATATCTCCCTATAAGTTTTGATCATTTTTTCTCGAACCTAAGCAGTATATTGAAAAAAGTACAGGATTAAAGTCCTAATCTGGATAAATCATAGACTCTAGGGTTTTATTAACAGGAGGCCATATGTTCGATCCGGATATGGCCCATTTTATTCAAGACAATACGTTGCTGGGAAGCAAGGTGAGTAGAACAATAATAAAAGCTGCCATTCGATCCAATCGGTAAAGCAGTCTGTGCCTGATAAGTTACGTTCGGCATACTTAAGGCACCTCGCCAACTCAAGTTACCGTATTTAAGATTAAGTTGTTCAATGTGTAAAATTTGTTCGTCATTGTCGACTTGACGATTACGGTTTTTATCAATAAATACCAGCAAATTTTTATTCCATTGGTTTGCCTGACAGGTTAATGAATCTTGACTGGGACAAATCACAATATTCTGGTGAAACACAGCTGCCTGGCTGCGTGCATAACGATTGGTTGCTGTAAGTTTCATCGGAATATTTTTAGCTTCCTGCTTGGATAGATAATCATGAAAGTAAGGCAAAGCAATGGTGACCACAATTGCGATAAGGGCAATACAGATAATTAACTCAACAATAGTGAACGCTCTTGTTATCTTTTTATACATAGAGTTACCTGATTTATATATTATTTTTATTTGAAACATGCTATTAATTGTGCGTTTTTTATGCTTAATTGAGCGAGTAAGCAATGCCTTACTCAAAATTCAAAAAGGCGCTTAAAAATAAATTGGCAATGACAATAGGCGATTCACAACAAAAAATTGAGTAAAAAATTACTGAATTACAACGGAAATTGTAAGTAATTTTGTCAATAATTTACTTGATTAGATTAATCAAGCACTTGGAAAAATAATAAAGTGTTTGTATGATGCGCAGTGAATAGCTTAAAAATAACACTGGGGTAAAAAAAGCCTATCTCAGAATGGCCTATTAGAAGGCTTGAGCTTGAACAACAATTGTTATCTCTGGAGGATAAATCCATGAAAATGAGTCGTATTGCTTTAGCAATGCTTGTAGCTGCTCCTTTTGCTGCTGCAAACGCAGGCGTAACTGTTACTCCATTAATGTTAGGTTATACTTGGCAAGACACCCAACACAACAATGGCGGTGATGATGGCGAACTAACAACTTCTGGTGAAATGGAAGATGATCTATTTGTTGGTGCTGCAATTGGTGTTGAACTAACTCCATGGTTAGGTTTTGAAGCTGAATATAGCCAAGTTAAAGGCGATATGCGAGATCTACCAGGTGCTGAATACAAAGGCCAGAACATTGCAGGTAATTTCTATGCAACTTCTGACGTATTTACTGGCAACTATGACAGCAAAATCAAGCCATATGCATTGTTAGGTGCTGGTCACTACAAATATGAGTTTGACGGTGCTTCAGAAACTGCTTTAGGTCGTACTGGTCGTGGTTTTGAAGAAGAAGGTACACTAGGTAATGCTGGTATCGGTGCATTCTGGCACATCAACGATGCTTTAGCGCTACGTACTGAAGCTCGTGGTACTTACCACTTCGACGAAAAATTCTGGAACTATACAGCACTTGCTGGTCTTAACGTAGTTCTAGGTGGCCGTTTGAAACCAGCTGCTGACGTTGTAGAAGTTGCTCCAGTTGAGCCAGTAGCTCCAGTAGCTCCAGCTCCACAAGAGTTGACTGAAGACCTGAACATGGAACTTCGCGTGTTCTTTGATACGAATAAATCAAACATCAAAGACCAATACAAACCAGA
This sequence comes from Acinetobacter sp. UBA3025, assembly GCF_002367915.1. Classification (NCBI taxonomy): domain Bacteria; kingdom Pseudomonadati; phylum Pseudomonadota; class Gammaproteobacteria; order Moraxellales; family Moraxellaceae; genus Acinetobacter; species Acinetobacter sp. UBA3025. Next base: position 12,690 of record NZ_DFDO01000188.1, on the reverse strand, counting down.
AATCGCGAAAGTTGCTGAGAAGCTAGTTGAATATCCAAACGCAACTGCTCGTATCGAAGGTCACACAGACAGCACTGGTCCACGTGCATTGAACGAACGTTTATCTCTAGCTCGTGCTAACTCTGTTAAATCTGCACTTGTTAACGAATACAACGTAGATGCATCTCGTTTGTCTACTCAAGGTTTCGCTTGGGATCAACCGATTGCTGACAACAACACTAAAGAAGGTCGTGCTATGAACCGTCGTGTATTCGCGACAATCACTGGTAGCCGTACTGTTCTAGCTGAACAACCAGCTGCTCAATAATTCGTTATTGAACAGTGATTAAAAAAAGCGACTCTTTGAGTCGCTTTTTTTATGGCTGTTTTTTGCATACACTTGCTGCTCGAAACTGATTTGGAGTTAAAGCATGAGTATAGAACTCCCTCAAGACTTACAAAGTCTGGAAGCTAATAGTGGTATATATGCAATCTGGATGATCTTTCATCATTATGGAATGGATCTGCATATTCCTGATCTGGTGCAATTGACACAGTATAATGATGAGATGGGAGCTTCAAGTATTGCACTCGCTGTTGCACTTAAAACACTAGGGCTTGATGTTGAATTTTTTACAGAAACTGATCCCGATAAACAGCCGCTTGAAATCCAGTTTTATCAAAAAGCACAAGAACTCAAAGTGTCTGTTCATGAATATCCACTTTCTTATACAGATATTCAAAAATCAGTAGATAAAGGCCGTTTTGTAATCGTGTTCTACGATACGCTGGAAGGGGTAGGGAACCATTCATTAATTTATGAAATCAATGAAAAAGAAATCAGTTTCTTTGATAGTTTTAATGCTATGTCTAAAGAAGTTTTCGAACAGCAGCGTCGAGTAAAAGGTATTTGTCAGCAAGTCATCGTGATTGATGACCGTAATTTTGTCATGCGTCATAGCTGATTTCAGAATATAAAAAAGCAGCTACTTGAGCTGCTTTTTTAATAAAGGTGAGAACTTAGTCTTTTTCAATATTCATCGGTCGAACATCCATCTCCTGATAGGAAACCAGTTTGGTTTTATATTTCCACTTATAACCTAGCCAGATCACCAGGAATAATAAAATACCGATATAAGTAGAAAGGACAGCCAACCACTCACCATCTAGGACAGCTTGATAATTTTGACCTAGAACAACAATTGAACAAAGGACGAAGGCAAACCAAGGCGCGAACGGGAAGAATTTAGCTCTATAGGCTAGACCTTCAAGTTGATAGCCTTGAGCCAGATAACCTTTACGGAAGCGGTAATGTGAGATCGCAATTCCGAGCCAGACAATGAAGCCACACATACCTGACATATTCAGCAACCAGTTAAAGACTTCCTGCTCGCCAAAGAATGTGGTCAAGAAGCATAGTGCCGCAATCGCCGTGGTCGCATACAGGGCATTCATCGGTACACCGCGTGGATCCAGATGGGCAAACAGCTTAGGCGCACTGCCTTTACGTGCCATATCGAACAGCATACGGGTCGAAGAATACATGCCTGAGTTACCTGCAGACAGAATCGCAGTCAGAATTACCGCATTCATCATACTGGCTGCAAAAGCAAAACCTGCTTTCTCATACAATAAAGTGAATGGAGAAAGGGCAATATCTTCAGTTGCAGCTGCCTGTAAGAGACGCGGATCATTATAAGCAACCAATGTACCGATAATGAAAATACATACGATATAGAACAGCAGGATTCGCCAGAAGATTTGCTTGATCGCTACTGGAATGGTTTTTTGCGGATCTTTAGATTCACCAGCCGCTACACCAACCATCTCGGTACCCTGGAACGAGAATCCGGCAATCATGGCAACACCAATCAAGGCCTGGAAACCGCCTACAAAAGGCGCTTCACCTACGCTCCAGTTTGCAAATGCCGAAACACCCGGTGTGAGCATGATCTTGGCAATCATCCAGATCCCGATGATGATAAAGGCAATAATTGCCAGAACTTTCACTAATGAGAAGAAGAATTCTGATTCACCAAAACCTTTTACTGTGAGAGCGTTAATCCCAAAGATCACAGCGAGGAAGATCGCACTCCAGTAAAAGCCCGGAATATCAGGGAACCAGAATTTCATAATGAACTGTACGGCAACCAGTTCAAAGGCAACGGTAATCGCCCAGTTGTACCAGTAGTTCCAGCCTAAAGCGAAACCAAAACCACCTTCGACATATTTGGTACCGTAGGTAAAGAATGCGCCCGAGGTCGGATTATGAGTCGCAAGTTCTCCAAGGCTGGTCATCAAGAAATAAATCATTACGCCAATCAGGGCATAGGCGAGAAGTGCACCACCCGGGCCTGCGCTGGCAATGGTCGCACCTGAGGCCAGGAATAAACCTGTACCGATAGACCCGCCAATCGCGATCATATTGAGATGACGAGCACCAAGCTTACGCTGCAGCTGCACGCTGTTCTGAGTTTCGCTCATCATGATTCCTTAGCATTTTTTTGAGTGCTGGCGAAGAGCACTTTAAAACCTTGTTGATCAGTTTTGACTGTACATTGGCCAAAACTTTGTTCAATTAAAATTGGATAATTTAAGAAGCGGTTTGCCACAATCCACAATTCACCACCAGACTTGAGATGACGACGCGAAGTCTTGCATAAAGTTTCACTGGCCGCATAGTTGGTCTGGATTCCCTGGTGGAAAGGGGGATTGCTGACAATGGCATGTAAAAAGAGCGGTGCATCTTCAATACCTGACACAGCTTTAATTTCCAGCTGCTGAGGACTGAGCTGATTTCTCTCAAATGTCATTTGGGTAGAAGCCAAGGCAAAGGCATCCACGTCCAGAGCAAAAATACGGTTCTCAGGATTCAGTTTGGCTAAATAAGCACTGATCACGCCTGCACCACAGCCAAAGTCGGCAATCTTGCCTGAAGTCACTTGAGATAAATAGGGTAAGAACACCGCTGTTCCTACATCCAAATGATCCTGACTGAATACACCTGGAAGTGCACAAATCTGCAAATCACCTTTTGGTGTCGCCACTGTATAGGTCTGTGCCCAATCTGCCAACGCTTTTGCTTCGACCGTGCAGTCTAGAGTCAATTGCCACAATTGGCAATGTCGTGCGCTGTCGAGCTTGATGAGTTTACCATAAGCCTGTAGCTGCTTTGCCGCACGCTCTACGCCACCTTTCTTTTCACCCACAAGAAAGACACTGCTGCCTTGTTTTAATCGGGCTGCAATATTGTGAATCAGATAATTCAATAATTCTTTTGATTTAGGTACGAAAATAACTGCCTGATCAAATTCCTGATCAGGAAATTCTGCGCCGAAATGAATCTGGGCCTGCTGTGACTGGAAATATTGAAAATCATTATAATTCCATGTCCAAACAAAGGGCTGGATAGATTCACCACATTCAGCAATAAGCTCATCGGTCGGGGCATTTACCAGCAATACGCGACCAGACAAATAATCATATTGTCTTAATAAAACTTCGCTTTTAGGATCCATAGATCTCTCTCCAATAGAAAAAACACTGTCCGAGTCCAACTCAGACAGTGTTTTTTGGACATGAAATTACTTCTTTACTTCAGGAAGTACAATATTCAATATGAGGGCTGCAATACCGCCTGTCGCAACACCTGAGCTAAAGATGTTACGGAATAATTCAGGAAGATGTTCCAGAATTTGAGGTACCTGTGCAACGCCTAAGCCAAGTGCAAGCGAAATTGCAATGATCAGCAGGGCACGACGGTCTAAGTGAATACCAGACAGGATATTAATCCCAGATGCAGCGACTGCACCGAACATCACCATCACTGCACCACCAAGCACAGCTTGAGGAACGGCCTGAATCACACCGGCCACTGCTGGAAGTAGACCTAGAATCACGAGGAGTGCTGCGATCCAGATCCCGACATAACGGCTAGCTACACCAGTCAGCTGAATGACACCATTATTTTGTGCGAAAACTGAACTTGGGAAGGTATTAAATAAGCCTGCAAGCAGGGAGTTGGCACCATTCACCAATACACCACCTTTAATGCGATTCATCCAGGTTTGACCATCGACTGGCTGATTCGATAATTTTGATGTTGCGGTAATATCACCAATGGCTTCTAGTGAAGTCACCAGGTAAATGAATGCCATTGGAATGAATAAGCTCCATGAGAAGCTTAAACCAAAATGCATTGGGGTAGGAATCTGAACCAGAGGTGCATCTTTTAAACCATCAAAGTTGAGATGACCCATAAAGCCGGCAAGGATATAACCCACAACCAGTGCAATCAGAATTGCTGAGCTTTTTACCCAGGTAATACGCACACGGTTCAGTAAAATAATTAATGCCAGAACGGTACATGACATGATCAGGTTATCTGCATTGGCGAAAGTTTTGTCACCCATGGCTTGATAACCACCACCCATGCTGATCAGACCTTCTTTAATCAAGGTTAAACCAATCAATAGAACTACAATACCCGTTACTAGTGGAGTAATGAGTTTCTTCACCCATGGCAAAATGCGTGACACGCCCATTTCAATAAATGAACCTGCAATCACTACACCAAAGATCGAAGCCATCACCGCTTCTACCGGTGTGCCTGCAGCGACCATCGCTGAACCGATCCCGATGATTGGGCCAATAAAGTTAAAACTTGTACCCTGAACAATCAGCAAGCCTGCGCCAAAGGGACCCACTTTCTTGGATTGTAAGAAAGTTGCGATACCAGAGATCACCAAAGACATGGACAAGATCATGTTGGTGTCTTCTTTAGACACACCCAATGCCAGACAGATCAGTAAACCTGGCGTTACAATTGGGACAATAATGGCCAATAAATGCTGGAATGCGGCTAAAAATGCGATAAACGGTTTAGGACGATCTTCAAGGCCGTAGACAAGGTCAAGTTGATCTTTAGAAAGAGGAGATTGATTAAAATCAGACATGTGTCAATGCAAATTAAGGCTGGGTGGCGCTATTCTAATCGAGTTACACGTCATTACAAAAGTAATTGGAAAAAAAATTGACGCTCTCTACAAACAGTCACTGTCAAAAGTTTGTATTTTTCTGTATAATTTGCCCTCAAATTTAAAACGTATCGAATTTACATGTCAGATATTAAAACTCTCCGTAACATTGCCATTATCGCGCACGTCGACCATGGTAAAACCACTCTTGTAGACAAACTTTTGCAACAATCAGGTGCTCTCGGTGATCGCGCGGGTGAGATCGAGCGTGTCATGGATTCGAACGCGTTAGAATCTGAACGTGGTATTACCATTCTTGCAAAAAACACTGCAATCAAATGGTTAGATAAACGTACAGATACAGAATACCGTATTAACATCGTGGACACCCCGGGACACGCCGACTTTGGTGGTGAAGTTGAACGTGTAATGTCGATGGTTGACTGCGTACTGCTTCTTGTAGATTCACAAGAAGGTCCTATGCCACAAACCCGTTTCGTAACGCAAAAAGCGTTCGCGCGTGGTTTGAAACCAATCGTAATTATCAATAAAGTTGATAAACCAAGTGCGCGTCCAGACTGGGTAATCGACCAAGTATTCGACCTGTTCGACAACCTGGGCGGTACTGACGAACAGTTAGACTTCCCAGTAGTTTATGCTTCTGGTCTTCGTGGTGTTGCTGGTCCTTCTCCAGAAGAACTTGCTGACGACATGACTCCATTGTTCCAAACAATCGTAGACATCGTTGAGCCACCAGCAGTTGACGTTGATGGTCCATTCCAGATGCAAATTTCATCTTTGGACTATAACAGCTTCGTAGGTGTAATCGGTGTTGGTCGTATCCAGCGCGGTTCTGTAAAACTGAACACTCCTGTGACTGTCATCGACAAAGAAGGCAAAACTCGTAACGGCCGTATCTTGAAAATCATGGGTTACCATGGTCTAGAACGTGTTGATATTGAAGAAGCTTCTGCAGGTGATATCGTTTGTGTAACTGGTATCGATGCACTGAACATTTCAGACACCCTATGTGATCCTAAAAACGTTGAAGCGCTTCCAGCACTTTCTGTCGATGAACCGACTGTGTCTATGACTTTCCAGGTGAACAATTCTCCGTTCGCTGGTAAAGAAGGTAAATTCGTAACTTCACGTAATATCCGTGAACGTCTAGACCGCGAATTGATCCACAACGTAGCACTTCGTGTTGAAGATACTGACAGTCCTGACCGTTTCAAAGTATCTGGTCGTGGTGAGCTTCACCTTTCTGTACTGATCGAAAACATGCGTCGTGAAGGCTTCGAACTTGGTGTATCACGTCCGCAAGTGATCATGAAAGAAATCGACGGTCAAATGCAAGAACCGTACGAAAACGTAACGTTTGACGTTGAAGAACAGCACCAAGGTTCTGTAATGGAACAAATGGGTCACCGTAAAGGCGAAATGACCAATATGGAAGTTGACGGTAAAGGCCGTATCCGTATTGAAGCAACTGTTCCTTCACGTGGCTTGATCGGTTTCCGTTCTGAATTCATGACCATGACTTCTGGTACTGGTATCATGACTTCAAGCTTCTCGCACTACGGTCCTGCTAAACAAGGTACTGTTGCGAAACGTCAAAACGGTGTACTGATTTCTATGGTTCAAGGTACTTGTCTGGGCTATGCACTGTTCACACTTCAAGACCGTGGTCGTCTGTTTGCTAAACCACAGTTAGAAGTTTATGAAGGTATGATCGTAGGTATCAACTCACGTTCTGACGACATGGTGGTTAATCCAACTAAAGCGAAACAGTTAACTAACGTACGTGCGTCTGGTACTGATGAAGCATTGACTCTTGTTCCAAACCTTGAATACACGCTAGAACAAGCGCTTGAATTCATTGAAGATGACGAGCTAGTTGAAGTAACACCTAAGTCAATCCGTATCCGTAAGCGTTACCTGACTGAAAACGAACGTAAACGTAACCGTTCTAAATAAGACCGGTCACTGATACGAAAAAAGCCGCTGAATCAGTTCAGCGGCTTTTTTATTGGGTAGAAATTACATACACTTAATAAATTAGTTTTAAATAGAAATCCCTAACTAATGTATAATCCATCACAAAATTGCATAAAAATACTGGTGACTTTATGAGCATTATTCAAGAATTTAAAGAATTTGCGGTAAAAGGCAATGTCATGGATCTCGCAGTGGGTGTGATCATTGGCGGTGCTTTCAGTAAAATTATCGATTCTATGGTGAAAGACATCATCATGCCTGTCGTGAGTTGGATCTTGGGTGGTGATGTTGATTACTCTAACTGGTTTGTCGTATTAGGTGATAATCCAAATAATGTGACCAATCTGGCGGAAGCGCAGGCAGCAGGTCTGAATGTCTTTGCTTATGGTAATTTCTTGACCATTCTCATTAACTTCCTGTTATTGGCATGGGTGGTGTTCTGGTTAGTGAAGCTGATGAACAAACTACGCCGAAAACAAGAAGCGGAACCAGAGCCAGAAGCGACTCCGGAAGATATTGCATTGTTACGTGAAATTCGTGATGAGCTAAAAAAACGTCCTGAAGCTTAAGCTTTCGGAGTAAATAAAAAAACGGCGTATAAGCGCCGTTTTTTTATTTTCTGACCTCTCCCTAACCCTCTCCTGAGAGGAGAGGGAACCCTAAAGGAATTAAAAATCCATCCGAAACTTAATTTCGACCAAATGAAAACCGAACTGACTTTTGATTGGGCCATGCAGAACATGTTCTGCAGCAGTAAAGACCAGTTTATCAATCACTGGAACGAGTTGGCCTTTTTTTACTTCACCAAGTTCACCACCGCGTTTAGCAGAGTTGCAAGTCGAGTACTGTTTGGCAATCTTAGAAAAATCTGCACCTGCTAGAATTTTCTTTTTGAGTTGTTCGGCAGTATCTTTATCCTTCACCAGAATATGACGGACAATTGCAGTCTTCATGATTTCTTACCTCGTACGGCAGCCATACGCTTAGGTGAAAGTTTTACCTTTTTCAGCGGCTGGCATTCAGGACAATAGACGGATGCGCGCTGGCCGAGTTTGATATTTTCCAGTGTGGTTTCGCAGTTCACGCACATTTCTCCTGCACGGCCATAAGCCAGCAGCGTCTGCTGGAAATAACCATTTTCTCCCATGGCATTGGTATAGTCGCGTAAAGTAGAACCCCCTAGGACAATTGCCTGTTTTAAAATGCGCTTGATCTCAACCACCAGTTTTTCAACCTGTTCGAAACTCAAACTTGAGGCTGGCTGGGCTGGATGAATACCCATATTGAACAGGCTTTCAGTTGCATAGATATTGCCTACGCCGACCACGACATGGTTATCCATAATTGCAACTTTGGTGCCAACGTTTTTATTTTTTAGTTTTTCAAATAGATATTCGGCATTAAAAGCATCGCTTAATGGCTCCGGCCCAAGCGTATCAATCAGTTTGCTTTGTGATTGAGCGTCTAACCAGAGAATACAGCCGAAACGGCGCGGATCATGGTAACGCAGCTGGATCTCTTCAAACTGGATAATCAGATGATCATGCTTGCGCAATTCTTCATTGGCTTCACACAAGCGAAAGCTGCCTGACATACCCAGATGCCAGAGCATCGTATCCTGTTCAAATTGCGCCAAAATATATTTGGAACGACGCGTAAGCTGAATCAGGCGCTGTCCTTGCAGACGCGCGAGATCATCAGGAATCGGCCAACGTAAACTAGGCTGACGCACTTCAACTTTTAGCACTTGCTGATTAAGAAGGGGAAGGAGGCTGGTTTTGGTGGTTTCAACTTCGGGTAATTCAGGCATAACACTTGGTAGCTAATATCATGAGGCTAATATTGGGCGTTTTAAGTCTGAATGCAAGTCCTGTTTGAATAGAAGTTATAAGCAGGACATTCAAAAATATTTTAACAATTGGTTAAAAAATAAACTTTAATATTGAGATGGTTTCAGATCCAAATAATAGAAATAGGAAGTATATTGTTTGATTTTTAGTATTTAACTTACTGAAAAATATAAATTCTATAGAATTTATTGTTATATAAAACATCTTTTCTTATAACTTAAAGTTTTACCAATAATAAAAAAAATGCTGCGTTTTTAAGTGAAAAGTTATGTAACGTTCTGTATCAAGTCATACAGGGCATGCATCAGGCTGCCTTTACTCTCTCCATATGTTTAGGTTTTATATGAAAAAGTCAAGTCTAGCTTTATTGCCATTGATGGCAGCCATGACCTCTGCTCAGGCTGAATCTGCATTTGATCCTCAAGGACAGTACCTATTAGGTGACTGGAATGGAAAACGTACTGAACTTGCTCAACAAGGTGTCAAGTTTGAAGCAAACTTACTGACAGATACAGCGTATCTGGCTGATGGCGGACGTAATGAAGGGGCTGATCCTCTAACTTCTGCACAGTTATGGTTGGGTACACAGTTAGACATGGAAAAACTGGCTGGCTGGGATGGCGTAACTGTTCGTGCAGTGGCGACTGCGCGTCAGGGTCAAAGTACATCGGTACGTGATTTACAAGGTGATGCAGCTCAATGGGCCAATGTTCAAGGGACATTTGGCCGTGGTAACCAGGACAGCCGTTTAACCGAACTTTCAATTGAAAAGAACTATAAGGATCAAGGACTGAGCATTAAAGCTGGTCGTCTGGGTCTCGGTATGGACTTTAATGTGATGGCCTGTGATTTTGCCAGTACAGCATTTTGTGCTGCGCAGATGGGTAAATGGCAGGGCAATATCTGGATGAATACCCCAGTCGCACAATGGGGTGCACGTGTAAAACAGCAGTTAAATCCTGAAGTTGCTGTACAAGTCGGTGTTTATGAATTTAATCCAGATAATGGTAATGCCAAATCCGAAGGTCAGGGCTGGAGTCTGGATACCGACAATGCTGATGGTGTGACCATTCCTGCAGAAGTAATCTGGACACCAAAATCATTGGTAAATGGTTTGCCTGGCAGCTATCGTGTAGGCGGTATGTATAACACTGCTGATGATGTTGCCAACCAGAAAGATGTTGCGACAGGTGAAGGAAAAAACCGTACCTTTGCGGGCTGGCTAGCTGTAGAGCAGCAGTTGACCTCAACCGGCAGTGGCCGTCAGGGTCTACATTCATTCGCTAACTTTACCTGGCATGACCGTGATACCAATAAAGTGGATAATTCACAACAGTTGGGTCTGAAATATATTGGTCTGGTGGATAGCCAGCCAAATGATATTTTGGGTTTAGCGGTTAACCGTGTACATGTAAATGACCGCTTCGCAGATTCACGTCCAGTATATGATGCGAGTGCCGAATACAATATCGAACTCAACTACAGCTATAACGCAACAAAATGGCTGATGCTACGTCCAAACCTGCAATACGTTATAAATCCGGGGTCTAGCAATCAAGTGGATAATGCATTGGTGTTAGGTTTGACTACACGAGTGATCTTCTAAAAAGAATTTAATCACGTTATAAATAAACAGGCTCATCAGAGCCTGTTTTTTATTTTTTGGTAAAAAGTTCTGAAAAGCCACTTCACAAAAAGAGGGAATACCGCGTGTCACTACTATTTCAGCCGGTTCAGTTTGGATCATTGCAACTTAAAAATAAAATTGTGATTGCCCCGATGTGTCAGTACTCTGCAACCGAGCAAGGTGAAATCACTTACTGGCATGAACAACAATGGGCCAATTATGCCTTATCCAGTGCAGGTCTTTGCATTGTGGAAGCCACCGCTGTACAACCTGAAGGTCGCATCAGTTATGCCGATTTAGGGCTTTGGAATGACCAGCAGGCCAGTCAGATCAAAACCTTACTGCAAAAGGTCAAGTCAATTTCTCCTATGCCTTTTGCAATACAGCTTGCACATGCAGGCCGTAAAGCCTCTACAGATAAACCTTGGGGTGGCAAAGGGCAGTTCGCCCCAGATCATTCACTCGGCTGGCAAACTGTCTCTGCCAGTGATATTCCTTTCCAGGCTCATGAACATCCACCCAAGTCTTTAAGTGTTGATGAAATCCAGCAAGTGATTCAGGATTTTGCAGCCAGTGCCAAGCGAGCGGTTGAAGCAGGCTTTGAACTGATTGAGCTACATGCAGCACATGGTTATCTATTGCATCAGTTCATGTCACCGTTATCGAATCATCGTCAGGATCAATATGGCGGTTCATTTGAAAACCGTATTCGTCTGACGCTTGAAGTATTTGAAGCAATAAAAGCCGCCGTACCAGAAGATTTTCCAATTGGTGTTCGTATCTCAGCAACGGACTGGATGGATGGCGTAGAAAGTTGGGATGTAGAATCTTCAGTTGAACTATCCAAAGAACTGGAGAAACTGGGTGCAGTCTATATTCACGTTTCGAGTGCAGGTTTACACGTCGATCAGAAAATTGATGTACATCCGAACTACCAAGTACCTTTTGCTGAAGCGATTAAAAAGGACGTGAATATTCCAGTCATTGCTGTGGGTCTGATTACCGATGCACAGCAGGCAGAAGGCATACTGGAGTATAAACAGGCTGATGCGATCGCGATTGCACGTGCCTTACTTTATGATCCACGCTGGCCTTGGCATGCCGCAGTAACGCTGGATGAGAAAATAGCCATTTCTCCACAATATTTACGTTCTGCACCACATGGCTTAAATCAGTTGTTTGAATCATTTTAAGGCCATTTTTTCTTAGAAAGGCTTATAATAACGCATCTCAAACAACAGGACATTTCATATGATTATTGCGGTAATTGTGCCCATATTTTTATTATTGGCACTAGGTTACCTGAGTGTGAAATGTCAAATTCTAAAAAAAGAACAGGTCGAAATGGTAGGGGCCTTTGTCATCAAAGTGGCCTTACCATTACTGTTCTTCCAGTTTCTAGCCTCTAAAGATTTGCATGAAATCTGGTATTTTGAATACTTTGCGGTCTATACCTCTGTCACTTTATTACTTTATGGTTTCAGCTTCTGGTTAATGCGCCGTCAGTTCCGGAATACCTCTTCGCATAGTGCTGTTCTGTCCTTGGGGGCAGCGATGTCCAATACCGGATTGATTGGTACAGCAGTACTCACTTTATTGGTGGGACAGCATGCAATGACCTATACCTCATTGGTGGTCATAATTGAAAGCATGATCCTGATTCCGATGGTCTTGATCCTGGCTGCACTCGGTACACAATATCAAGCCAATCTGGGCAGTCTTGTGAAAAGTACCATTCTAATGCTGTTTAAGAACCCTTTATTTATGGGGGTGATGCTGGGTATGGCCTGTGCGATTTTTGAAATTCGCCTGCCAATTTATCTGGATCAGGTCTTTGCCATGATTGGACAGACTGCCTCACCTTTGGCGCTGTTTGCGATTGGTGGCGGAATCGTGGGCATGAGCCTGAAATATGTGAATCTGCAAAGTTCCTATTTGGTATTTTCCAGCAATATCCTGATGCCGATTCTAATGTATCTGGGCCTAAGTCGACTGACTCACCTAAGTCAGGAAATGATTTATGCTGGGACTTTGATTGCAGCCCTACCTATGCCAACGATTTTTGGTATGTTAGGGCAGGCGTACGGCCTCAATGAGCGGACTCTAACGCCATTATTAATGAGTACCCTTGCAGGTTTTGTGGTTGCCAGTGGCCTTATTACTTTGTGGTGGAGTTAACCAAGCTGGCTTATAAATCTATAGCCCATAAAAAAAAGCTCCAACAGGAGCTTTTTTTATTTGGCGGATTCAAGCGGCAAGT
>NZ_DFDO01000215.1:0-18372 GCF_002367915.1 Acinetobacter sp. UBA3025 | reverse complement strand
TTGGGTCATATATTACTTTTATATTTAATATAATCATTTAATTAGAGTGTAAATGAGCTGTTTTTTAAACATAATTCATTTTCCAACTCTTTAACTGCTAAAAACAAAGCCGCTAATTGAGCAGCTTTGTTTTAACGATTGGGATGAGGTTAAAATTTCATACTAACGCGAGCCCAGTAATTTCGGCCGATATTATTAAATTGCTCATCTGAAGCAAAACCAAAACCTGAACTCCCCATTTTATTCAAATGTTCTGTATAAGTCCGGTCGAAGACATTATCGACACCGACTGAAAGATCCACACTCTCATTCACACGATAGGTGCCATTTAAAGATAATGTACCAAAACCAGCACTCTGTATATAGTCATAACCGACAATATTACCTTCACGTTCACTAATACGATTTTGGCCATCCACCAGACGCCAATAAGCCCCTAAGGTATAATCCTCCTGGATATAACGCAGATTCACCCGAGCTTCTAAAGGTGCAATTTGCGGCAATGGCGTATGATCAGTCGTGTTTTTACCCCAAGCATACATAGCACTAAAATCAGCTTGAATGGCATCGGTAAACTGGTAGCCAATTCCGGCTTCTACACCGGCAATAGCCGCATCAACATTTCTTGAATCTGCCCCATTCATTTTTGCTGACCGCATTCCTTCCATACCACTACCCATATGCTGGTCATGACCTGAATTTGCAGTTTCAGGATAAGTCATCAGAATAAAATCCTGAACAATGCCAGCATAAGCTGATACCCATGAATTGAAGGCACCATGATGATGTTGATAGCCCAGATCGAGCTGTAAGGTTTTTTCGGTATCTAACTGTTTAAATGTATTTGCAGTTACACCCTGATAATCGGTTTTAAATAATTCCCAATAATCCGGCATACGTTCCACATAGCCTAAACCGATATAGGTTTTGCCATCATCATGTTCTGGGTGAGTATTTTCAAAACGGATAAAGGCACTCGGCAAAATTTCCTGACGGCTTTGACCAGTTTTTAAGGCATCAATGCCTACCTGATCGACCCGCACACCCGTAACCAGTTTATGGTTGTCATTTAGTTCATGGCTCAATTCACCAAAAGCTCCATAAGACTGAAATCTCATATCTGGCGTGAGCGGCATGTTTATATTGATTGAAGTCATTCCCCCAGCATGCGTATTGTGCTGAGAATCCACACCCGCGATCAACTGGGTTTTATCCCATTCACTTGTTATCGCCATACGGGAATTTAAAGTACGGCGTGTGACCTGCATAGCAGACGGATTGGCTTTCATGCTATGGGTTGCCATGTCATGGATCATCGGTACAGGCCGCAGACTAAAGTTATCCATGATGTGATCGTTATAGTTATAGTTGATCTGTGCCTCAACTTTCTGAATGACATCCGTCAGATTTCTCTTTTCAACACGTAAGCCGAGGCTTTCACGGGCAAACTGTGATCCATCCATATCACGGCCAGCATAAACCGCCTCGCCATCAGCTTTACCACCGGTCAGCTCGACCCAGGTATCTTCATCCGGTGTCCAGCCCAGTGCCAGATCTGCATTCCATCGTTCCCAATCTGAAGGTACAGTTTGACCATTACCATCTTTATAACTGCTTGATACCGAACGGTTGGTGTTCAGGCGGATATACTTCTCTTCATCACCAGCAGCAGCTTCAATATTCTGGTCCAGACGACCAAAAGATCCCATCAGCACACTGGCCTGACCACGATAGTGTTGATCTTCTCCAAATTGTTCAGGTGTACGCTCAAAAATGACGGTTGCTGCCGAACCGGTATTGGCATATTGAACCGTTTGCGGGCCTTTAATCACTGAAATACGATCATAACTTTCTGGAGAAATATATGAAGTGGGCGAATCCATCCGGCTTGGACAGGCACCGAGGTTTTCAGTGCCATCAGTCAGGATTTTAATACGTGAACCGAACATGCCACGAAAGGTCACATCGCCATTGGTGCCAGCTCCGCTATTGACCGAACTAAAACCTACAATACTTTGCAGATAATCTGCACCATCGGTTGCCGGCACTGGCTGAATCGGCTGTTTCGGATCAGCACGAACAATCAGACCATTAGCATCATTACCGGCAGTTGAAGTCACCACAATCGGTGCCATGGTTTGTACAGGCATGCTTTCATTGGCCATAACCACTGATGAATAACAGGCAACACAAATCGCAGCCGCAAGGGGCTGTAACAAGAATTTAGGCTGAGCCATTTTCTATCTCACTGAATGCATAAATTAAACACGGCCCAAGTCATTCAAGACCCAGGCAAAACAACGTGGATTTATGCAAACAGTGGCGGTGCCCGTCCCTGCGGGATTAAAAAGAGTCGCTGAAGGATAAACCAGACATGCTTAAAGGCTTGTTCAAAAGCCAATAGTCTGACCTGAATTCGATCCAGGACTTCTTTCACTTCAAGCTCAGGCGGCAAAACCAGGTTGCCATAGACAGTACAGTACTGACACTGATGACTGGCATCGTGTTCATGCGCCATGGAGTCTGAGGAAATAGGATGCTGATCAAGGTGATGATGGGCAGAATGTTCAGAATGAACATGAGAAGAAACTAAAAGGGCGCGCGTGATGGTTTCACAGACCGGAGCAACCTGATATTGCTTCGGCAGCAAAGGCTGTAAGAACACAGCAATCTGTAGAAATACCGCTACAAAGGAAAGTAGCAGACCTCCCCGCAGAACCATAGGCAAACCCTTAAATTTATCTAGGCTGAGTATAACAAAGCCCAATCAAAATTGGGCTGGTTGAATCATAAAAATTGCTTGGAAAATAGTCCTAGCGCTTAACTGCAACTTTTTCCTTATTGCGCTGGCGAACCAGTTTTTCTACTTTTTCACGGGCACGCTGACGTTTTAATGGCGACAGATAATCCACAAAAAGTTTACCATTTAAGTGATCCATTTCATGTTGAATGCACACAGCGAGAAGTCCATCAGCCTCTTGTTCAAAGGGTTGACCATCCAGACCAATTGCCTCAATTTTTACGCGTGACGGACGCTCAACTTTATCGTATATTTGAGGAACTGATAGACAGCCCTCTTCATAAGGCTGTGTTTCTTCAGTCAATGGTGTGATTTTGGGGTTAATGAACACCATGGGTTGATCTTTGTTTTCAGACAGGTCCATCACAATCAGCTGAATATGACGATCGACTTGGGTCGCGGCGAGTCCGATGCCTGGCGCTTCATACATGGTTTCAAACATATCTGCAGCGAGCTGACGAATTTCATCAGTAACTTCTTCGACTGGTTGTGCAATGGTACGAAGACGGGGATCCGGGAAACTTAAAATAGGTAATAAGGCCATACTGCGTCCTCAATTATGCCATTGATCAAAAAACCAAATGAAGGGAATGCTTCATCAAAAAAATGTGTGTAAGATCGTTATTATAACGCAATTACGCACATAATTTTAGGAATTATGATAATGAAAAAGGTTTTGAAGGGCATGCCATTTTTTAGTGCCTTGGGGTTAAAAAATCAAATGCTCGCACTGGCAGTTTGTGTCGGAGTGAGTATGGGGACAATGTATTCAGCCGAGGCAGCTCCTGCCCGCAACGTCAATCCACCTGCTTTAAAAGCCAGTGCGCCCAATGTCTACGTGGTCAAAAAAGGCGATACATTGTGGGATATTTCAAAACGTTTCTTAAAAAATCCGGTGCGTTGGCCAGAAATCTGGGCCAGTAACAAGCACGTGAAAAATCCACATTGGATTTTTCCAGGTGATCGCCTGTTGATGTGTGACTATCAAGGTCGTCCAATTATCGGTAAAGACGAAGGTGATGGCTGTGAAGGTATCATCAGTCGTTATATCGGTAGTACTTCATTACAACCACAGGTTCGCGTTGAATCTTTAAATAATACGATTCCAGTGATTCCATTAGCGCATATCCAGCAATGGCTGGAACGCTATACCATTGTGGCAGCTGATTCAGTTCAGGGTACGCCTTACATTCTCGGCACTGCAGACCAGCGCGTACTGGCCGGTAAAGGCCAGAAGGTCTATGCACGCGGCAATGGTCTGGTGGTTGGCCAGCGTTATGCGGTGTATCGTGAGGCAGACCCTTATGTCTTTACCGATGCCAATGGCAAGAAATACACGGCTGCTCTAGAGCTGCAACAGGTTGCTTCCGGAATCGCAGTACGTGGCGAAGGTGATGTCACCACGCTGGAATTGACAGATAGCTACAATGCCGAAGTGCGTCGTGGTGACCGTGTATTACCTGAATACGATCCGATGTTGCCTACCCTGTTCTATCCAGTGAATGCAGAAAATACGGTTGCTGGTGGTCAGATTGTGCGTGTACTGGGTTCAATTGGTACAGCAGCACGTCATAGTGTCGTGACGATTGACCGTGGTACGGCACATGGGGTTCAGACTGGTCATGTCTTTAGCGTAAACCAGAAAGGTGAAGTCGTGACTGATCCGAAAACCAAAGAGCGCGTACAGCTTCCAGGTGAGCGCATTGGCAATGTGATGGTCTTTAAAACTTTTGATCAGCTCAGCTATGCTTATGTGCTGGAAAGTGAGTTACCTATCAAGGTGGGTGCCAATATTCAAGCGCCATTGTTAGATGAATAATAGATTGATCTAACTTTACAACTGAAAGAATAAGAAGACACACATATAGGTCTCGATATGCTGAACTCTTTATCACGCGTGCAACTGGAAACACTGACGTTATGGTATCTGGTTCAGCATTCTCTTTCGAGCTTCTATAAAATCAGTCAGCATTATTCAAGTCTGACCACAGCCATACAGCCTGATCAGGTGCCTACCTGGCAGGCGCTTGGCATTCATGCCAATCATGTCCAACGCTTAAAAGACTTCTCGCTTCCAGAATCACAACAGAAATTTCAGCGCTGTCTGGAAAAAGTTCAGCGAGATAGTGATTTTGTTTTACTCTACCATGATCTGCACTATCCGCAGCAACTCAGCCACTATGTAGACAAACCACCGATTATTTTTGGCCAAGGTCAGCCGGATACCCTGCTACAAGCCCAAATTGCAGTTGTAGGAAGTCGCAAGCCGAGTCCTCATGGCCGGCAAGTAGCTTATGATTTTTCCTTTTATTTGAGTGAACAGGGTTTCTATATTAATAGTGGATTAGCACAAGGCATAGATGAAGCTGCTCATCGGGCAGGATTAAAACATCAGGGAACCATTGCGGTGATGGGAACCGGACTGGATCAGACCTATCCTTCTCAACATGCACAATTGCGCCAGGAGATTATTGCGCATGGTGGTGCCGTCATTACCGAGTTTCTACCAGAAACCCCACCCTTGCAGCATCACTTTCCACGGCGTAACCGGATTGTCAGTGGCTTAAGTCTCGGGGTCATTGTGGCTGAAGCGACCTTAAAAAGCGGCTCTCTGATTACGGCCAAACTGGCTGCCGAACAAGGCAAGACTGTATTTGCCATTCCGGGACATATTTATAGTGAATATCATAAAGGTTGCCATCAGCTGATTCGTGAAGGCGCGATTCTGATTGATCACCCGCAACAGGTGATTGAAGAACTGGCTCTGGCGACCCAATGGCAAGCCTTACAAAATGAAGTACAACATGACATGGCGGATGAACTCCCTGCACACATACCGCCCCATCTGCTCAGACTTTATAACCAGCTGGACTGGGTCGGACAGGATCTGGATCATCTCAATCATCATCTGCAACAGGATGTGTCTTCTCTGACCAGTCAATTGATGGAACTGGAGCTACTTGGCTTTTGTACCCAGCAAGCTGGTATGTATCTACGTTGTCGTCCACATAAATAAAGTTCACAATAGACACTTCTTGTTTTGATAAGGTATACACATGATCACCACCTCTGTTGCCGAAGCAGCTGAATGTCTCAAAGCTGGACAGGTCTTGGCATACCCTACAGAGGCTGTTTGGGGCTTAGGTTGCGACCCCTACAATGAACAGGCATTTCACCAGATTTTAACCTTAAAACAGCGCCCGATTGAAAAAGGCGTGATTTTACTCGCAGCTCATATTTCACAAGTGGAACATTTACTTCAGGATCTAAGTGAAGAAATGCGTGAAAAAGTAATTGAGTCTTGGAGTAATGATCGACCTACAGACCGGGCAACCACCTGGTTACTCCCTGCCAATGACGATATTCCAGGCTGGATTAAAGGCAAACACCCTAAAGTGGCAGTGCGCGTGACCACTCATCCTCTTTGTGCAGCCTTGTGTCAGGCTTTTGGCGGTTTTATTGTTTCAACCAGTGCCAATCCTGCCGGCTTAGAACCTGCACGTTCCCTGCAAGATGCCATGCGTTATTTTGGTCAGGACCTGAATTATCTGAATGGTGATCTGGGATTGAGCCAGAAACCAAGCCGGATTATTGATGCTGTAACAGGTGAAATTATTCGTGACTGAGCCTTTGCTCAGTCATTTTTCTTTTCAAGCCGACTAAAGTTTTAAGACAAAAAAAAGCTCAACCATATAGGGATGGTTGAGCATAAAAAAGGATGTGTATTATCACATCCAGAGGGTATCGAAATCTCTGGGCATTTCAGCAACAGTCGCTGATCTGCGATGGAGCGTATTATGGGCGAACAGTTTAAAAAAAACAAATATATTTTAGCTCTTAAAAAACAGCTTAAACCTATGATTAATCAATCATTATTTAAAAAAAATTCAAATTATCTTGCTCTTTTTAAAGTGCTTTTTAAAGAAGCTAAAAGCTACTCTTCTCGACTAAAGTCTATTTGCCTTTATTCACGAGATCATTCAAGCAAAAAATTAAGTTTGTTTGTTCGTTTTTTGGGCAACTATTTGGCTTTCAGGAGCACTGGCGCCACAGTTTTTTTCTGGGCCAGCACAATTCCGAACAGAATAATCGCCCCACCAATACTGTGATAAATGGTCCAGGCCTCTTTTAACCAGACAAAGGCAATTAAAGCGGTAAACACCGGCATCAGGTTCATAAAGATACTGGTGCGGGTCGGTCCCAGACGCTGAATCGCCATCATCCACACCAAAGGGGCAATTAATGAAGGGAAAATACTGGCGTAGATGACGCTGCCAGCATTGGCCAGATTAATGACATCTAGACCCAACCAGGCCACAAACGGCAGGTGATACAGCAATGCAAATAGAATCTGCACATACAGGCTCAGCATGAGCGGAATCTGCACCTGCCATTTTTTCAGAAAGACCCCGTAAAAGGCATAGAAAAATACGGCAATAATCATCAGCAGATCACCCCACTGGCCGCCAGCATGCAGCAGCCCCCACGGATTACCCTGCCCCATCACATAGATCAGCCCGGCAAAGGACAACAGACTGCCAATAATCGCATAGCGATTCGGGATATCGCGCAGAATCAGCATCGACACAAAAATGGTGAAAATTGGAATAAAGGCATTAATAATGCCCATATTGGTGGCGGTGGTGTAATGTGCGGCGGTATACGCCAGGCCCTGATACAGCACCAGACCAAAGGCACTCAGCACTGCCAGCTGTTTCAGATGCGGGACGATCAGGGCACGTTCACGAATCACTCGCGGCAGAATAAACGGGGTCAGAATCAGAAAGGCAAAAAACCAGCGATAAAAACTGATGCTCACCGGCGAAATAAAGTCCGTCACATAGCGGGTCACGACAATATTCAGTGACCAGATCAGTACCGCAGTCAATGGAAGCAGCATGGCCCACCACATTGTTTTTTGCTGCTGCGTCATAACTTCATCCTTGTCTCTATCTATTGTTAATCTATGCCTTCTTGGCAAGTGCCTAAGCATAATTGATTTTTCAACTAAAATTAATGCTATTTGTAGCTGGCAAGTAAGCATTTCACTGATTCCGACTTGTACTGTCTTTAAATACCCGTTAAAACAAATAGCCCTCATTCATTTAATAAAAAGGAAATCTGATGAGCACTTCTGTGTATGACATTCCGGTAAAAACGATTCAAGGAACGGACACGACGCTGAACCAGTATCAAGGCAAAGTCTTGCTGCTAGTAAATGTGGCATCAAAATGTGGCCTCACTCCACAATACGAAGGCTTGCAAAAGCTCTATGATGATAAAAAAGCCGAAGGACTGGAAATCTTAGGTTTTCCTTCTAATGATTTTCTGGAACAGGAACCTGGAAGTGAAAGGGAAATTCAGGAATTCTGTTCCCTGAACTATCAGGTGGATTTCCCGCTGTTTGCCAAAATTCCGGTCGTGGGTGAACCTAAACATCCTTTGTATGCCACTTTGACTCAGGCTGTGCCAGAACGTATCGGTGAAGGTCCATGGTGGAAAGATCTGGTCGATTACGGCCTGACTCCAAATGAACCGCCTGAAGTTCTCTGGAACTTTGAAAAATTCCTGGTCAACAAACAGGGGGAAGTCGTTGCACGTTTTGCACCAGATATCACGGCAGATGATCCACGCCTGCTGGATGCAATCAATGCTGAGCTTGCTAAATAAGTCTTTTTAAATAGGTCGGTTGCAACTGATGACCAGTTTAGCCGACCTAGCTCATAGGCATAAACATTGAATTTCATATTTTTTCACAAACTTATCTAAAATTTATGTTTGCTGAAACCGCCAGACCCGATAAAACATGAGTCTATTTCCATAACAATTCGAGCAAAATAATATGAGCCAGTCCATTTATGAGATTCCGGTAAAAACCGTCACTGGAGAAAATACGACTCTGTCCGATTATCAAGACAAAGTCCTGCTGATTGTAAATGTCGCATCGAAATGTGGTTTAACCCCACAATATGAAGGACTGCAGAAACTTTATAATGAGAAAAAAACCGAAGGACTGGAAATTCTGGCTTTTCCTGCGAATAACTTTAAAGGTCAAGAACCGGGCACAGACGAGGAAATCCAGCAGTTCTGCAGTCTGAACTACAATGTGGATTTCCCGCTATTCTCCAAGATCTCTGTCGTGGGTGAAGATCAGCATCCTCTTTACCATTATCTGACCCAAGCTCAGCCACAACGTACAGGCGGCGAAGATTTTGCAGAGCGCCTGAAAAGTTTTGGCAATACGCCAAATGAATTACCAGAAGTGCTGTGGAACTTTGAAAAATTCCTGGTCAACAAGCAAGGTGAAGTGGTCGCGCGTTTTGCGCCAAATATTCCGGCAGATGATGCTCGCTTGCGAGATGCAATCAATGCAGAATTGGCCAAATAATTTGTAACAGTAATGTAAGTATCTATTTCAATAATAGATACTTATTATTTAAATAAAAATCAAATATTTATAACCAGATTTACTTAGCTCTAAAATCTCCATGATTTACGCTTAATTTTTATTTTTCTACAACACTTCATTCCATATTTATCAATGAGTTGAGCCTAATATGCAGTTATCCCAAAAGAGATAACGATAGGTTCAAAACATGAAAAACTTAGTAAAAGCAGTCGTATTTTCATTATCTAGTACACTTGTGGCGACTTCAGCTTTTGCTGCAGCTCCAGAGCATCACTCGCAACACCATCACCATCAGCCACAAAAAACGCATGTTCAGCAACAGTATCACGCACAGCATAAATCTCCTGCACACGCTCAACAGCATAAACAGGTACATAAGAAAATAGATCCTTCACGCGATTGGCGCGTAGGTCAAAAAGTACCAGCTCAGTTCCAGAGCAAAATGTACAAGGTAGATCACAGCAAATACAAAAAACTCAGCAAACCTGGTAAAAACCAGCAATGGATCAAAGTGAATGGTGACTATATCCTGACCAATGTGATGAGCCATAATATTATTAAAATTATTGCAGGATAAGTTTTATCATCCTCGGTGAAAAAGAGTGCTTCGGCACTCTTTTTTAATGTCTTAATCTTTTGTATTCAAAATATTTGTTATGACTTTGCAACAATCTTTTTTATCTCCACATTTTATTCTTATAGTCATGCATTAGAACCACCTGCTCCGAGACCACGATTTCATGTCCAAGATTCTTGTAAATGCTCTTCTTCCTTTTGCCCTATTTAGCTCAGGCATTTTATTAATGGGCTGTGAACAGGCGACCGAAGCACCGGTCGAGCAAGAACAAAGTACGCTTTCTACTGATCTTGAACCTGTACAGCAAAGTGATCGCACGACGACTGCGCAAACAGAGCTGAAGTCTGGCAATATGTTTTATATGGTGCGTGATGTAGCTGATCTGCAATTCAAGGCAGGGAGTTATGTTGAACAGTTAAAACAGACCCAAACTGATCTGCAAACTGCGGTGGATACTAAAGATACCCAGCAACTGCAAGCTACAGCAGGCAAGTTACAACAACAGTTGACAGGCTTTAATCAGGCCTTAGGTGAACTAAATTTAAAAAGTCAGGAAATTGATCAGGTCCGTAGCAATATCATGAGTGCCAATCAACAGGTTCTGGCTTCTCCTTTACTGAATGGTCAGGTCGATTTCAGTCAGGTTGATTTAAAGAAAATTGAAAGCCAGATGGTCAGTGTGCAATCTGAAATGCTTAAACTGGCAGGTATGCTGATTCAAAATTCAGATAAAGACGCTTCATCAGAAGCTGAAACAGAAAATACCTGATTTACGCTGATATCTCGTTCAAAAAGAAGCCACGGTTTAAGTGGCTTCTTTATTTTAAATAATTAAATATTATTTTTTTGGGCTTTTTACGACAACCAGACGTTTCTGCACAAATTCTTTGAAACCATCGCTTGAAAGTTCATGACCATAACCCGAGTTTTTAATCCCGCCAAATGGCAGCTCGGGCGCAGTATCGGTATACCAGTTAATCCAGATCATGCCGGTTTCTACACGTGAAGCCAGTTTTTTTGCCCGCTCAATATTTTGTGAATGAATGACGCCTCCAAGACCATAATTAGAATCATTGGCAATCGATACAATTTCATCTTCATCTTTTGCCACATAAATTTGAGCGACTGGGCCAAAGAATTCTTCATACCAAGCCGGATTATCACGGCTGATATTTTCCAAGATGGTTGGCTGATAGAAATTACCTTCATGCTCATAAGGCTTACCACCAGTCACGACTTTCGCGCCATTCTCTACTGCCTTGTCAACCTGCTTGCTCAGTTTTTCTAACGCATCTGCTGAGGAAAGGGGGCCAAGTGTGGTTTCAGAATCGAGTGGATCACCAATTTTTAAACTTTCAAAGACCTCGAGCATGCCCGCTTTAAATTGTTCCGCAATTTTCTCATGCAGAATAAAACGTTTAGCTGCTGTACAAACCTGCCCCGTGTTATTAACGCGTGCCTGACAGCCAATTTTGATCGCTTTTTCTAAATCAGCATCATCCAGCACAATGAATACATCATTACCGCCCAATTCTAATGTGGATTTGGTGACATGTTTCCCGGCCTGCCCTGCTACTGCACGCCCTGCACCTTCTGAACCCGTGAGAGCTACGCCCTGTACACGCGGATCTGCGATAATATCTGCGACCTGATCGCTACTGATAAACAAGTTAGTCCACACACCTTTCGGTGCGCCTGCATCCAGAATCAATTGTTCAAAGGCTTCAGCACATTGCGGAACGATGCTGGCATGCTTGGCTACCACAGGGTTGCCAATCGCACAGTTGGGAGCAAAGACACGCATCAATTGATAGAATGGAAAGTTCCACGGTTCTACCGCCATAATAATGCCTAAGGGATGGTGCTCTACCCATGCTTCTCCAAGTTCCGTTTCATAAGAAACTGGCGCTAAAAACTCTTTGGCATGATCAGCATAATATTCTGCAATACGTGCACAGCTTTCGATCTCACCTTCACTCTGCTTGATCAGCTTACCCATATCCAGCGTCATGATTTTAGCCAGTTCTGACTTACCTTCCCGCATATTGTTTGCCAGTTTACGAAGTACCTCAATCCGGGTATCTACTTGTTGAATCCAATCCGACTTCAGGATTTTTTCTGCGGTATCCAAAGCATTCTGGATATCTTGATCAGTGTGTGATGGATAATCTTTTAATTTCTGGTTGTTAAAGGGGTTAACGGATTGATAACTCATAATTAGATCCCTGCTTGGCCAATTCAATTTTTATAAATGGATAACAACGTGATTCGCGTCGTGACAGAGGTAGTAGAACCGTGAAGCTTTTTACTGAATAAACCTGGAAAGCTTAAAGCTTAAAGACGCCATATCAACTTAGCATTGTTTTTTTCTGACTATGGCTTTGCTTACAGATTGGTTCAAAAGATTACGCAGCGCAGGTAAAAGTTATATCGAGTGGTACAAATTGGAGTTATATAGTTTTCTTAAAATAATTATTCATAAGGCTAAAATCTGGTAACTTTTTTCAAAATATTTATAAAGCATGCGTGAGTAAAATAGTTTCTTTTACACATAAAAAAACCACCCTTTCGGGTGGTTTCTTCAATCTCAAACCAGCAATTACATTGCACGGTTTTTGATTTTGCGGATCGTTTCCAGCTGAGCAGCAGTTTCTGCAAGAGCAGCCAAAGCAGCAGCAGAGTCCAAATCGCTCTTTTGATTTGCGAGCAATTGTTCAGCGTGTTTACGCGCTTCAATAATTGCCGCTTCATCCAAGTTTTCTGCACGGACTGCTGTATCAGCAAGAACCGTAACAACATGCGGTTGAACTTCTAGAACACCACCAGATACATAGATTAATTCTTCTGTACCGTTTTCCAAAATAACGCGGATCGCGCCAGGTTGGAGCAAAGTTACCAGCGGAGCGTGACCAGGCATAATACCTAACTCACCGCCAGCACCTTTAGCAATTAGCATAGTTACAGTGCCTGAGTACAAAGACTCTTGAACACTTACAACGTCACATTGCATAGTCGCCATGAGAATCTCCTAAATTAGGGAACTAATTAAAGTTTCTCAGCTTTAGCAATCACTTCGTCAATACCACCAACCATGTAGAACGCTTGTTCTGGGATGTGATCGTATTCACCAGCTAGAAGACCTTTAAAGCCACGAATCGTTTCTTTAAGCGGTACAAGTTTACCAGGAGCACCAGTAAACACTTCAGCTACGTGGAACGGTTGAGAGAAGAAACGCTGGATCTTACGTGCACGGTATACAGTAAGTTTGTCTTCTTCTGACAATTCGTCCATACCAAGAATTGCGATAATGTCTTTCAATTCTTTATAACGTTGAAGAACGTTTTGAACTGAACGAGCGATTTCGTAATGCTCAGTACCAACTACAAGTGGATCTAGCTGACGTGAAGTAGAGTCAAGTGGATCGATCGCAGGGTAAATACCTTGAGAAGCGATGTCACGGCTCAATACAACAGTTGCGTCCAAGTGAGCGAACGTAGTTGCAGGCGATGGGTCAGTTAAGTCATCGGCAGGTACGTATACCGCTTGGATTGACGTAATAGAACCAGACTTAGTCGATGTAATACGTTCTTGAAGAACACCCATCTCTTCTGCAAGAGTCGGTTGGTAACCTACTGCAGATGGCATACGACCTAGAAGTGCTGATACTTCAGTACCCGCTAGTGTATAACGATAGATGTTGTCGACGAACAATAGTACGTCACGGCCTTTACCGTTTTCGTCTTTTTGATCACGGAAGTACTCAGCCATAGTCAGACCAGTCAACGCTACGCGTAAACGGTTACCTGGTGGCTCGTTCATCTGACCGTAGACCATTGCTACTTTGTCAAGAACGTTAGAGTCTTTCATTTCGTGATAGAAGTCATTACCTTCACGGGTACGTTCACCAACACCAGCAAACACAGATAAACCTGAGTGAGCTTTAGCGATGTTGTTGATCAACTCCATCATGTTTACAGTTTTACCAACACCGGCACCACCGAACAGACCAACTTTACCACCTTTCGCGAACGGGCAAAGTAAGTCGATGACTTTAATACCAGTTTCTAGAAGGTCAGTAGAAGCCGCTTGTTCTGCATAAGAAGGCGCTTGACGGTGAATTGGTAAACGCTCTTCAGTCGCAACAGGCCCAGCTTCGTCGATAGGGCGACCAAGAACGTCCATGATACGGCCAAGAGTCGCTGTACCTACTGGTACAGAGATCGGAGCGTTAGTGTTAGTTACGTTCAAACCACGCTTAAGGCCTTCAGTAGAACCCATTGCAATAGTACGAACTACGCCATCACCAAGTTGTTGCTGAACTTCTAAAGTAGTTTCAGTACCGTCAACTTGGAGAGCGTCATAGATCTTAGGAACGCTGTTACGTTCAAACTCGACGTCGATAACCGCGCCGATGATCTGAATGATACGACCGCTACTCATTGCTGTCTCCTCAATTCAAACTAATATATGTTAAACGGCAGCGGCACCACCAACGATCTCAGAAATTTCCTGAGTAATCGCGGCTTGACGCAGCTTGTTATAAATAAGTTGCAGGTTCTTGATCAACTCACCCGCGTTATCAGTTGCAGCTTTCATTGCAACCATACGAGCAGACTGCTCACACGCGATGTTTTCGATCACACCTTGATACACCACAGACTCGATGTAACGAACCAACAAGCCATTTAAAAGCTCTTCAGCTTCAGGCTCGTAGATGTAGTCCCAACCGTATTGACGGTTAAGCGTCTTGTCTTCTTCAGCAGCTGCCAAAGGAACAAGCTGTTCGATCTTTTGGTTTTGAGTCATGGCGTTGACAAAGCCGTTAGAAACCAGATAAATACGATCTAATTCGCCTTTATCATAAGCGTCTAACATCACCTGTACAGAACCAGATAACTGTTCAAGACTTGGAGTGTCGCCCACTTGAGTGGTCGCACCAAGCACTTTACCGCCGTAGTTTTTAAAAAACGAAACCGCTTTTTGACCAATCAAAGCAAATTGAACTTCAATTGACTGCTCTTGTTGCTGTTGAACGTGTTTTACCACTTTCTTGAACAGGTTAATGTTCAAACCACCAGCAAGGCCACGATCTGAAGACACAATGATATAGCCAACGCGCTTAACAGGACGTTCAACCATATAACGGTGTTTATATTCAGGATTCGCTTGTACCAAATGAGCAATTACACGGTGCATATTTTCGGCATACGGACGGCCTTGAGCCATGCGCTCTTGCGCACGACGCATCTTAGAAGCTGCTACCATCTGCATCGCGCGAGTAATTTTCTGCGTGCTTTTGATACTAGCTACTTTGGCGCGAATTTCTTTTAAATTTGCCATACGCTTAACCTAGTATTCGAAGGCCCTTACGAGCCCTCGAAGGTTGATTCCGTGAACCAAACCAACACCAATCTAGCAAGTTGCTAAATTAGTAAGTTTGAGTCGCTTTGAATTTTTCAATACCAGCTTTGAATTCAGCTTCGATATCTTTATCCCAAGCACCAGTCTCGTCAATTTTTTGCATTAACGCAGCGTGTTCTGAACGGAAGTAAGCAATTAACGCAGCGTCAAAGTCTACGATTTTCTTCACTTCTACGTCAGCCATGTAGCCTTCGTTAGATGCATAAACTGATACAGCTTGGTCAGCGATTGAGTATGGAGCATATTGTTTTTGCTTCATAAGCTCAGTTACGCGTTGACCGTGTTCAAGCTGTTTACGAGTTGCTTCGTCAAGGTCAGAAGCGAACTGAGCAAACGCTGCCAATTCACGGTACTGTGCAAGTGCAGTACGGATACCACCAGACAATTTCTTGATGACTTTAGTCTGCGCAGAACCACCAACACGAGATACAGAGATACCCGCGTTCACAGCAGGACGGATACCCGCGTTGAACAATGATGTTTCAAGGAAGATCTGACCGTCAGTAATCGAAATTACGTTGGTTGGTACGAATGCAGATACGTCACCTGCTTGAGTTTCAATAATCGGCAATGCAGTTAATGAACCAGTTTGGCCTTTAACTTCACCGTTAGTGAATTTCTCAACGTAGTCAGCAGATACACGAGAAGCACGTTCAAGTAGACGTGAATGTAGATAGAACACGTCACCTGGATAAGCTTCACGACCTGGTGGACGACGAAGAAGCAATGAAATTTGACGGTAAGCAACAGCTTGTTTAGACAAGTCATCATAGATGATCAGAGCGTCTTCACCGCGGTCACGGAAGTATTCACCCATTGTACAGCCAGAGTATGGAGCCAAGAACAGCATTGCTGCTGGATCGGCTGCGGCTGCTGCTACAACAGTTGTATACGCCATAGCGCCAGTTTCTTCTAGCTTACGTACTACGTTTGCGATAGTTGATTGTTTTTGACCAACTGCAACGTAGATACATTTAATGCCAGAGTTTTTCTGAGCGATGATCGCGTCGATCGCCATAGCTGTTTTACCAGTCTGACGGTCACCAATGATCAACTCACGTTGACCACGGCCTACTGGGATCATTGTATCTACTGATTTATAACCAGTTTGTACAGGTTGATCCACTGATTGACGCCAAATTACGCCTGGTGCTACTTTTTCAACAGCATCAGAAAGTTTTGCATCAATAGGGCCTTTACCATCAATCGGGTTACCCAAAGCATCTACGACACGGCCAAGAAGTTCAGGACCAACCGGAACTTCTAATACACGACCTGTACAACGAGCTTTTTGACCTTCTTGAAGGCTTAAGTAGTTACCTAAAACAACGACGCCCACTGAATCCTGTTCTAGGTTCAGTGCCATACCGTATAAGCCGCCGTCGAATTCGATCATTTCACCGTACATTGCATCAGCAAGGCCGTGAATGCGCACAATACCGTCGGATACCATAACAATGGTACCTTCGTTTTTAGCGGTCGCGCTGGTGTCCAGATCGCCGATACGCTGTTTAATGAGCGCACTGATCTCGGATGGATTCAGTTGTTGCATTGCGCTATACCTCAATCTTTTTAAAGTTCAGTCTTCTTATATGCAATTAAGCTAGAAGACGAGTACGCATTTTTTCAAGCTTATTAAGCGCAGAATCATCTATCACTTGGTCGCCTGCACGAATAACCACACCCGCGATTAACGCCGGGTTAACTTCTACAGAAACGTTTACTGCTGCATTGAATTTTTTCTCTAACGCATGAGTAAGAAGTTGTTCCTGTACAGAAGTCAATGGGAATGCTGATTCAATTACAACATCCACAGTATTGTTATTCTGTGATTTGAGCTGTTCATATTCTGCAGCGATTTCAGGAAGCAAAGCCAAACGTGCGTTTTCAGCAAGCATAGTCAAAAAGTTTGACACTGCAGGCGTTTGGTCTTCGCCTAAAACTTTAGCAAAAAGTGCCACCTGCTCAGCAGGTGTCAACTCAGGGCGATTTAGATAAGCTGAAAATGCTTCGTCTTGCACCGCAGCACTGAGCAATTCAAGCGCAGTTGACCAAGAGTCAGCTGTACCTTGCTCAGAAGCGTAAGCAAATGCTGCTTTAGCGTAAGGGCGTGCCAACGTCAAGAGTTCAGCCATAATCCGCCTCTCTTAAAGTTTAGCAGCCAGCTGAGTCAGCATGGCATTGTGAGCTTCTGCGTCAACTTGCTGGCTAAGAATTTTCTCAGCACCAGCAACTGCAAGAGCAGCCACTTGTTGACGTAATTCTTCGCGAGCAGCATTGATTTCAGTATCAACAGCTTCTTTAGCTTGTTGACGAATACGCTCACCTTCAGCTGATGCTTGGGTACGAGCTTCTTCGACCAATTGCGCTGCACGACGGTTCGCTTGTTCGATCAATTGAGCCGCTTGTGCTTTTGCCGCGTCCAGTTCAGCTTTCACTTGTGCTTGCGCATCTGCAAGGTCAGCCTTCGCTTTTTCAGCAGCGTTTAAGCCATCAGCGATTTTACGCTGACGTTCACTAATCGCATTGATTAGTGGTGGCCATACAAACTTCATGCAGAATGCGACGAAAATCGCAAACGCAATCGCTTGGCCAAACAATGTGAGGTTGATATTCATTGCAAATTCCTCAAATAGTGAATTTCGGAATTAAGCTGATTAACCTACAAATGGATTAGCGAAGATGAAGAACAAGCCAATACCAACACCGATCATAGGCACAGCATCAAGAAGACCCGCGATTAAGAACATACGAGTTTGAAGTTGTGGAGCCAATTCTGGTTGACGAGCTACAGCTTCAAGGAAACGGCCGCCTAGAAGACCAAAACCAATCGCAGTACCTAAAGCACCGAAAGCGATCAAGATAGCAGATGCAATTGCAACTAGACCTAAAGTGAGTTCCATGATAATTCCTCAGAGGTTAGGTTTATACCAAATTAAGTTAAAAAATTGTGCCCAACCATCCCGTGACAGTTAGGCAATACCATTAATGCTTTTCGCTTGCCATGCTCAAGTATACGATAGTCAGCATCATGAAAATGAATGCTTGTAGCGTAATAACAAGAATGTGGAAGATCGCCCAAGGCACAGATAACGCCCACTGGATCCAGAACGGTAATAACGCGATAAGAATGAAGATTAACTCACCCGCATACATGTTACCGAA
>NZ_DFDO01000224.1:0-22914 GCF_002367915.1 Acinetobacter sp. UBA3025 | reverse complement strand
TTTGGAGCGGGAAACGAGACTCGAACTCGCGACCCCAACCTTGGCAAGGTTATGCTCTACCAACTGAGCTATTCCCGCATGCCGTGTATAATACAGCATGCAAAAACAGGGTCAATAACTTTATGAAAAATCTTGTGTCGATTGCATAAAATAAAAGCAATATTCTCTGTGCTTCCAGACAATTAGACAAAATTTATGCAAAATTTAATGAAATCTCGGCACAATCAAATAATTGCAGACATTTCTTGCACCGAAATAGCGGATAGAACAGGGTATACTGGACCCATATCTTGAATCGGAGTCAGGCCATGAGCTTAGAACAACAACTGAAAGACCGTTTGGCACAATTGTCACCTACTTACCTGGAAGTCGTGAATGAATCTTCGGGTCATGGTGGATATTTTCCGGGTAAGGAATCGCATTTTAAGGCGGTGATTGTCAGTGAAGCTTTTGCCGGCCTGCGTGCGGTACAACGCCATCAAAAGGTCTATGCTGCGGCAGGTGATTTGCTGTCTAAAGATAAAATTCATGCCTTGGCAATTCATGCTTTCTTGCCTGAAGAGTGGACAGGACAGGATACGTCTAGTCCGGAATGTGCACATGCACCAAAAAACTAAGAGGACTTTATGGATACCCAGCTTTTAGTCAAGATTATTCATATGTCTGCGGCAGGACTGGCCATTGTGGCCATTCTTGCACGTGCTCTTACCTTGTTTGTGGGAACACAGGGCAATCAGCCTAATCCGAAAGCGCGTGTATTTCTGGTCGCTTTGCAGCACCTGGTGATTAGCGTGATTGCCTTAACTGGGATTATTGCCCTGTTTTTAAAGAATTTTGATGTACAGCCTTGGTTTTATGCCAAAATCATTTTATTCCTGGTGCTGATTTCATCCCTGGGCAAAGCCTATAAAAAAGATGATTCAATCCTGCTGGTACAACGCCGTGCTGGCTTATTTATTGCTGTGGTTTCACTTATTGTGATTATGGTATTGGTCATGATTAAGCCGAATTTTGGCTAAATTATTCATCAGTTAATGAACTAAAACATACTGATCATTAGAAAAATAAAGAGGGGTGTTTATGCATACTCGTGTGGTATTTAACCAAAAAGGTGGGGTAGGGAAATCGAGTATTGCAGTCAATCTGGCTGCAATCAGTGCGCATCAAGGGCTTAAAACCCTGTTAATCGATCTTGATCCGCAGGCAAACTCCAGCCAGTATTTACTAGGGGATGATGCAACTTATTCGAGTGACAAGCCGGCGCTGGAGCCAAATATTGAAAACTATTTTGAAGATGTATTGGGGAACCAGCAGAGCAAAAGCTTAATTGGTAATGCGATTGGCTCCATTCTCAAGACCCGGGCTAAAGGGCTGGAAAGTTATCTGCATCGATCACCTTTTAAAAATCTGGATGTCATTCCGGCAAGTCCGAGTTTGGGCACATTAGCCCATGCACTGGAATCCAAGCATAAGATTTATAAGCTGCGCGATGCCTTGCAACCACTTGCTGAGCATTATGACCGGGTGTTTATAGATACTCCGCCGGCATTCAATTTCTTTACGCTCTCAGCCCTAATTGCTGCAGACCGTGTTCTGATTCCGTTTGACTGTGATGTGTTTTCTAAACGGGCCTTACAAACCTTGATTGAGAATGTCATCGAAACTCAGGATGATCACAATGAACGTCTGGAAATTGAAGGCATCGTGGTCAACCAGTTTCAGGCTCAGGCAAAACTGCCACGCGAAGTGGTACAGCAACTGAAAGATGAAGGACTGCCGGTACTGAACAGCATGTTGCCGCCGTCGGTGCTGATGAAAGAGTCGCATCAAAAAAATCAGCCATTAATTCACTTGGCAACTGATCATAAATTGACTCAGGCCTATCAATCATTGTTCAATGAGATAGAGCAGCATTAAGATCGAGTTAACTATGAAACTTGTGAAAATAAGCCTGGCAATCAGCATACTTAGCTTGCTGAGTGCCTGTGCAACGACGGTCAAACCGACTTATGTTTCACCCACCCATTATCAGACCCTCAACTGTCAGCAGCTTCAGGGTGAATACAATCGTATTCAGCAGTATCTTGATAATGGTGTTGAGCCGCCTAAACGTACAGGTGTCGGCGTAGGGGTAGGCGTCGGTGGTGGCTGGGGCAGCCGTGGCGGTTGGGGCATTGGTCCGAGTGTATCAGTGAATATGGGACAGTCTTCCAATACCAAACGTACTGAAACGGCACGTCTACTGGGTGAACAGGAAGCTATTGTACAAGCTGCAAAATTTAAAGCCTGCCCGATTATTGTCCGTCAAAATACCAATAAATAGTCCTCTAAACATCAAAAAAATGCTGACTTTAGGTCGGCATTTTTTATATCTTAAAAGTGATTGGTCAAGTGACAGAGTTCACAGTATTTGCCAGAAAAAATGACCGATGCGCATAAAATTTTGAAAGATCTCGTCTTGTGATCAGAACACGAGATTGGTTAAGGTAATCACCTTGTCTGATATGTTTAACCACCATGATTGAAAACTGGCTCTTTGTTTTTGCAACAATAGCAGTGCTGATGATCCCTGGACCTGCCAATGCATTGGTGGCCAGTTCTGCCTATCAGCAGGGAACAGCCAAAACCAGTCTGTATATTCCCGTCATTTTGGTGGGGTATTTATATGCGATCAATGGGTGGGCTCTGCTGGTTCATCTGTTTTCACCGATCTGGCCCAGTTTTCAGGAACTGGTGCATGTGCTGAGTGCAATCGGTGTGGGCTGGATGACCTTCCATTTATTCAAGGCACGGCAACTGGAACAATATAATCAGAGTCATCCTCAAATCCGTCCCTGGCAGATGTTTAAGGGAACCTTGAAAAATCCCAAAGCAGCGCTTCTGGCAACCGGAATCTTACCGCTCTCTACTTGGGAAAGTCCGAGTAACTTTGTTCTGATCTTTGCAATTTTTACTGGGATTGCCTTACTTGTTGCGTTGTTCTGGATGATCTTCGGACAGGCGATTCTGGCGGGAGAGTCGGCAAAAAGAAAAGCCGACCTGATTTATAAAGGGTCGGCTCTGTTTTTACTGCTTTGTCTGGTGCCCTTGCTGATTAATTGGCTGGAGTAAATGTTCACTCAACACTTCTAGGCTTTCAGGCGATTTTATTTTTCTTAAGTTTCTGCTGAATAAAGCCAATCACACCTGGCATAACACTTAAAATAATGATGCCAAAAATCAGATGAGTGAAGTTGTCTTTGACGATTGGCATATTGCCGAATAGATAACCCAGGATCACAAACGAACTGATCCAGAGAAAGCCACCGATCATATTGTAAGTCAGGAAATATTTGTAATTCATACTTCCCGCACCGGCAACAAAAGGTGCAAAGGTACGTGCGAAAGGAATGAAACGGGCAAAAATAATGGTTTTACCGCCGTGTTTCACAAAGAACTGCTGGGTAGCAAGCAAATGCTTTTTATTAATAAAACGTGATTCAATCTCAAATACACGTGGCCCAATATATTTACCAATATGATAATTCAGGGTGTCGCCCAGCACTGCCGCAGTGAACAGTAGCGGAATCAGTACCCATGGATCCATAGCACCCGTTGAAGCCGCCAGCGCACCTGATGCAAATAGCAGACTGTCTCCCGGCAGGAACGGCATCACCACCAGTCCCGTTTCAACAAAAATAATCAGGAAAAGAATGCCATAAATCCAGATGCCGTAATTGGTAATGAATTCGAGCAGGTGATCATCAACGTGGAGGATAAAATCAAGCAGTTCCATAGGGAAAAAACAAGCGAAAAGGTGATCAAATCCTAACAGTCTGGGGCATGAAAGTCAGTACCGAAAAGGAAAATAATTGCCCGCTTATCATTGATGGGTAAATTAAAAATTTATCTTACAAACTAGCGGTGAATTCCTGCGAAAACAGGCTTAGCATGAAAACGTCATTAAAATAAAAATCAAAAGGTGGCTCCCATTTTCAATCCTAAACGCTATCAAATGAAGACAGTGATAGAGATAGATGAAATAAACTTTCAATAGCCACTTAACTGGCCGATCCTAAAATATTCAAATCCAAATAGCGTAAATACGCTGAATTCCGTGGAGAGAAGGGAAAGCTCTCTTGCTGAATCGAAAGCTTAATTCTATTTAAAGAAATAAACCGCTTAATTATTATGCTGATGGGAATAGTGTGCTTAAGCCTAATAAAAATGCTAGAATACGGCGCTTATCTTTCGTTTGCCTTTCATAGTTGTTTGTCATGACTACCAATACTCAAATTACTGAAGATCGTATCCTGATTCTGGATTTCGGTTCTCAATATAGTCAGCTCATCGCACGTCGTGTCCGTGAAGCTGGTGTATATTCTGAAATGTATGCCTATGACATGTCTGAAGAAGACATTCGCGCATTTAATCCAAACGGTATCATCTTGTCTGGTGGACCTGAAAGTGTTCACCTGGAAGGCAGCCCGCGTGCGCCGCAAGTGGTATTTGAGTTAGGTGTACCTGTACTGGGTATCTGTTATGGCTTGCAAACCATGTGTGAACAGCTTGGCGGTAAAGTTGAGCCAGGTACTGTACATGAGTTCGGTTATGCAGAAGTGGATATCGTGGTACGTGACCAGCTGATTGGTCAGCTGCAAGACCGTGAAAACCAGCTGCATGTCTGGATGAGTCATGGTGACAAGGTTGCACGTATTCCAGAAGGCTTCCAGGTGACTGCAAGCACGCCAAGCTGCCCGATTGCCATGGTGTCTGATGAAACTCGCCGTTTCTATGGGATCCAGTTCCACCCTGAAGTGACACATACTTCGAAAGGTGCAGAATTACTGTCTAACTTCGTACACCAGATTTGTGGTTGTCGTGGTCTGTGGACACCAGAACATATTATTGACCTGCGTGTAGAACAGCTTCGTGCACAGATTGGCAATGAAAAAGTATTGTTAGGTCTTTCAGGTGGTGTGGATTCATCAGTTGTAGCGGCACTTCTGCACAAAGCAATTGGCGATCAGTTGACTTGTGTATTTGTAGACAACGGTCTGCTTCGTTTGAACGAAGGCGATCAAGTGATGCAGATGTTTGCAGACAACATGGGGATCCGCGTGATCCGTGCTGATGCTGAAGACCGTTTCCTTTCTGCATTGGCTGGTGAAGTTGATCCAGAGAAAAAACGTAAAATTATTGGTCGTGAATTCATCGAAGTTTTTGCTGAAGAAGCACGTAAGCTCGATGGCGTAACCTTCCTTGCACAAGGTACGATTTATCCAGACGTGATTGAATCTGCTGCCAGTAAACAAGGCAAGGCACATGTCATCAAGTCGCACCATAACGTAGGTGGCTTGCCGGAAGATTTGGCATTTGACCTGGTTGAACCCTTACGTGACCTGTTTAAAGATGAAGTACGTAAATTGGGTACCACTCTAGGTTTGCCACACAGCATGATCTACCGTCATCCGTTCCCAGGCCCAGGCCTTGGTGTTCGTATCTTGGGTGAAGTGAAAAAAGAATATGCAGATATTCTTCGTCTGGCTGATGACATCTTTATGCAAGAACTTCGTGCAAGCGGCTGGTACGACAAAACTGCTCAAGCCTTTGCCGTATTCCAACCAGTGAAATCTGTGGGTGTGGTCGGTGATGGCCGTCGTTATGCATGGGTAATTGCACTTCGTGCAGTTGAAACCATCGATTTTATGACAGCGCGTTTTGCACATCTTCCATATGACTTGGTAGACCGCATTTCTACACGCATCATGAACGAAATTGCTGAAGTTTCTCGTGTGGTGTATGACGTTTCATCTAAGCCACCAGCAACAATTGAATGGGAGTAATTTTCTAACGAAAATTACTTATTAAAAGAGCGCTTCGGCGCTCTTTTTTATTATCTTTCAAATGACATTTAAGCTGGTTTAACCTGCCAGTTTTGAAGCTCTCCAAGCAAGCCCTGATCCAGTTCAGGATCATAACATTCCACTCTGTTCCGACCATTGGCTTTAGCTTGATATAGAGCAATGTCAGCCTGTTTAATCAGCGCCATTAAATCCGTTTCACTGCTTTCCAGAATGGCCGCACCAATTGAAACGGTGAAATCAAGACGATGCCCATGTTCCAGATTGACCACAATATTTTCGATTTTGTGTCTTAAACGCTCGGCAATTTTTAACGCATCATCTAGTGAAGTTTCAGGCAGGCATGCGATAAATTCTTCACCCTCATACCGTGCCAGCACATCATGGCGTCGCATTTCATTGCTTGTGGTCTGCGCAATCATCTGGAGTACTTGGTCTCCAACATCATGTCCATAACGGTCATTGATCTGCTTGAAATGATCGACATCAAAGACCAGCAAACTGATTGGAGCAGACTGTTTGAGATTCTTTTGGATCAGCTGTTGCACCATATTCAAAACAGCGTCTATTATTCAGGCCTGTCAGCGAGTCAGTATGGGCGAGATTTTCAAAAGTCTGACGATGATATTCATTCAGGGTATGTTGCAGGAATACTAAACGGGATTTTAATGTGGAGCTCCAGCTGATATATAAGCTGAAGGTCAAAACCGGCATATAGATCAGAGAAAACAAGAACATCTGGTATAGGTCAGCTTGGGTATTGAAATACACACCAATATAAATCACCAGTGTAATCAGACCGGAATTAATCAGGCTAGGCCAGAAGCGGATTTGCACACATAAATTGGCCAGGACAATAAAGACCAGTGAAGCATATTGATAAATGAGCGTATGCGGACTTTCAGACTGATTCAGATTAAAAAACCAGATTGCACTTGCTCCGATAATCGAGGTCGGCAACAGCAGGTCAAATACAGGCAAATTTCGGTAAAAATGATACATCCAGATGGTAATCAGCACGATCACCAAGGTATAGCCTAGCTTGGTCAGAATGAGCAAATTCATAATGTCATTCAGTACCAGAATATCGGCAAGGGTGTAGGAGGCATATGCCACCTGTGCAAATAGATTCACCTGTAAAAGATATTTTAAAGTGAGCTGTTTCTGATGGTTAAAGTAGGCAGGTTTTAAAGACACAGGAAATACGAACGAGAGGATCTTGAAGGGCATCCTGAAGCAGGAAGCGAGCTTCTTCTTCATATTTATCTGGCATATCGCCTTCCCACATTAAATCCAAAGAAATGAATAAGATGAATATTTATATTTGTATGAAAAATATTCTATTCTTTTAGGGATTATTTGAAAAGCATCACAAACAGATTTAGGCCTAATTCTTAAATTCTTGTCTAACAATCTTGGTTTTGCTATCAGGTTACAAAGTAGACCAAGACTGTTTCGCTTTATGATGAGCGCCAGACTGCTCCTGTTTATTCAAAGGTTTAAATACATTCCAGGGATTTGGAGAGAGCGGTTTAGTCGGTTGCAGCATATTAGGATGATAGACCCTAATCCGGTTTCTTCCCGCTTTCTTAGCTTCGTAAAGCGCAATATCTGCATGTTTAATCAGGTCTTCAAGTTCCTGCTGCGGAGATTCAAGTTCAGCAATACCAATAGAGATCGTGAACTGGATTTTCTGGTCAGAATTGATGTACATCACCTGCTTTTGAATCGAGCAGCGAATCCGTTCTGCAATCATCAGGCAGTCCTGTAGCTGGGTATCTTCCAGCAAGGCAATAAATTCTTCTCCACCAAAACGTGCCAGTACATCGCTAGAGCGCATTTCTTTACGGGTAATTTCAGCAATCAGTTGTAGCACCCGGTCACCCACATCATGACCATAGTTGTCATTGATTTTCTTGAAATAATCGACATCAAACATCAATAGGCAGGTGCTGGCAGGCTTTGGCCATTGATGGATTGAACGTTCCGCCATATCCACAAAATGACGACGATTAAATAACTGCGTCAGATCATCAGTATGAGCAAGATTTTTTAAGGTTTGATAGTTCCATTCATCCAGCAAAGTGCGTAAAAAAGAGCGCCGTATGTTGATGATATTATTCCAGTTGATATAAATACTAAACGCCCAGAGAGGCGTGAAAACAACGGCGAAAATAAAGGCCTGCGATAGACTCATGAGATGGGTTACCCCAATCATGATAAACAGGGCGATAAAAATAGAACAATACAGCGCACCCTTAAACTCGGTCTGTACACAGAGATTGGTAATTAAAACAAAGATCGCAGAGGCATAGATATAAGTTGACACATGCGGGCTACTCGACAGCAGGAGCAGGCTAATCCAGGTCGCTGCAGCCACAGTCGTGCCCACAGGCAAAATCATGTCCAGAACCCGGATATTCTTTTGATGCTTAAACAGGTAATAGCAGCAAAACATGACAGCAATGACCAGTGATACCCGGATCAGGCCAGACAGGAAAAACATGTCAGGAATAATAAAAATATCGGCAAAGAAATACAGCAAAAAGGCGATCTGCGCCATGTAATTAATCTGGCGAAGATTTTGATGACGATGCACATAAAGATAGTTATAAAAGTACTGCTGGAATTGCGCAGGAATAGGTGCAGCGCGATGTACAAGCGCATCTTCAATTAACTGGCGATTTTGCAGATCACATTCGGCCAACTTTAATGATCTATCTGTGGTCGAGTTTTGAAAAGACATATTCGCCGTTGAATATATATTTTCATTCGAGGATGACATGTCCTGATCCAATCTTATTTTTATTGGGCCCTATTATGAACCAAATGAATAAAAAACAATCTCCCTAGAATTAGGGGGTAGCACGATTTTTAGAAAGAAAACGTAACAAAATTTTTGTTTTGTGAACATAAAGCTAGACGGATCACATTTTTATAGATTGCTGATTTTAATCATTTATATCAATAAAAATAGGCGTTTCACGTGAAACATGAGCATGATGAATAAGTTGTTTTAAACGAACTGATGTAAGGTGCTTGAATGATTATATGATTCATCACCAAGATCTTGATTACAGTCTTTGGAAGACTGAAGTCTTTAAGCATTTGAACTGTTCTGATGAGTAGCACATTTTATACGTATCGAAATATTTCCAAAGATAGATTTTGCGGGTAGACGCGGTACATTGTTCTATGAGGTAGACATCTTGTGATGATCAGGGAAAGATGTCTTGATACAGCATACAGCCAGAATGAACTTGCCGAGGTCAGCTCAACCATGTCTAATAATAATGATATTGAACTGTCAAATTCAGATGATTGTGAAAAGTATATCAATCAGTTCATACAGGAAGTTCCTTTACGGCGTGCGGAAATCGGGCAGGGAACCGTCATTAAACGCGCCTTGCCGAGTCGGCATAAACGCATGATTGGCGCCTGGTGTTTTCTGGATCATGCCGGTCCCACTCAATTTCCTCAGGGAGATGGTCTGGATATCGGACCGCATCCGCATATTGGCCTGCAAACTTTTACCTGGATGATTGAAGGCACCATGATGCATAGTGACAGTCTGGGTAACCGGCAATTGATCCGGCCGAAACAGGTTAATCTGATGACTTCAGGCTATGGCATTTCGCATACAGAGGTTTCACCGGAAACCGAAACTAAAATGCATGCAGCACAGCTCTGGATCTCCCTGCCTGATGACAAGATCAATATGGCTCCGGCGTTTGATCATTATCCGGAATTACCTGTGATCGAAGAACAGGGCATTCAATGCACGGTTCTGGTCGGGGAATTCTTAAATACACAATCCCCGGTTAAAGTGCATACCGAGCTTTTGGGGGTGGATCTATTCGCTGCTGAAAGTACCCGTGCCCGTCTGAGTTTAGATCCAAGATTTGAATATGGTTTTATGGCCCTTGAGGGGCTGGCAAGTATTAATGAGCATGAACTGACTGAAGATAATATGGTGATTCTTGAACCCGGATTACAGCATGTGGATGTCGAAATTCATGCCGGTGGACGAGTCCTG
The DNA here is from genome assembly GCF_002367915.1 of Acinetobacter sp. UBA3025. Taxonomy (NCBI): domain Bacteria; kingdom Pseudomonadati; phylum Pseudomonadota; class Gammaproteobacteria; order Moraxellales; family Moraxellaceae; genus Acinetobacter; species Acinetobacter sp. UBA3025. The sequence goes on along the minus strand of NZ_DFDO01000224.1, from coordinate 13,035 downwards.
CTGATTGGTGGAGAGCCGTTTGAAAGCCCTATTTTATTGTGGTGGAATCTGGTGGGTCGTGATGTGGAAGAACTTAAGCTGGCCCGTGAACAGTGGATGATGGGACACCCGCGTTTTGGCACCATTCCTAGTTATGATGGGCCGCGTATGGAAGCGCCGGCATTTCCAGAACATATGCGAGCATCCAAATAACTTTTACATAATCATAAGAACAAAGGATCAGTATGGCCCGTATCGCAATTGCCAAAATACAGAGCTTAACCATACCATGGCAGGGAGAAATCAGTCATGGCCAGCATCATTACCTGACTGATAAACCTGAATCCTTCGGCGGGCAGGATGCAGGTCCTGCACCTTATGATCTGCTTTTAGGCAGCCTGATCTCTTGCACCATGATTACTTTACGCATGTATGCCAAGCATAAGGACATTGAACTGGGCGACTTTCAGGTTGAAGCAGAATTTTTTGCCAATAAAGAAGGGCAGGAATGGATTGAACGACGCTTAAGTTTCGATATTACTCATGATTCGGCTTTGCAGCAGAAAATTCTGGAGATTTGTGCCAAAACCCCGGTGACCAAAACCCTGTTACGCAGTCTGGAGATTCGCACTAGCCTGATTTAAGCTAAAGAGGGTACGCTATATCCGGTAGGGAAAATGTAAGTAGACTAATAAACTCTTTAATCAGATCTGGACTTTTTGCTATGCTCACGCAGTAATAACAATAAAATCATGAGTCTAATATGCGTGTTTTACATCATCTCGAACAATCAAGATCATTTCGAATCATGTGGGCCTTGGAAGAGCTGGAACTTGATTATGAGATCAAGTATTACAAACGCCTGCCAAACTATTCTGCTCCGCCTTCTTTGAAACAGGTTCATCCTCTGGGTAAAGCCCCGATTCTGGAAGATCAGAATCTGGTACTGGCTGAGTCTGCCGCCATTCTGGAGTATCTCCAAGAAACCTATGATTCGACCCATCAGTTTCAGCCGATCAGTGCCGAGAACAAGGCGCAATACCGTTACTGGATGCATTATGCAGAAGGGTCTTTGATGCCTTTGCTGGTCATGCAACTGGTGATGACTAAAGTTCCTGAGCAAGTGCCATTTTTAGTTCGTCCGGTTGCTAAAACAATTTGTGAAGGAGTGAAAAAGCAGTTTGTACAAAGCCGTCTAAAAGACCATATCCAGTTTCTGGAAGATCATTTAAGCCAGCATGAATATTTTGCCGGTCGTTTCAGTTTTGCGGATATTCAGATGAGCTTCCCACTCGAAGCCATGCAAAGCCGTACTGGTAAAAGTTATCCGGCGATTCAAGCCTATCTGGAACGGATCTCGCATCGAGCAGCTTATTTCCGGGCCTTATCCAAAGAGCAGGCATTAAAGTCTTAAAACCTTCGCTAAAAAAGAAAAGGTGCGACTTGCACCTTTTTTTATTTTTGAATCAGTCCGGGAAACTGAGACGTTCTTTAGGAAAAATCACCTTAAAGGTGGATCCCTGATTTTCACGGGAATCAATTTCGAGCTGGGCCTGATGTTGCATCAGTACATGCTTCACAATCGCCAGCCCCAGTCCTGTGCCACCAGTACGGCGGCTACGGTCAGAATCTACCCGGTAGAAACGTTCAGTCAAGCGAGGCAAGTGCTTAGGATCAATCCCAATTCCGGTATCTTCTACGACAAAATAGGCCGATTCACCATCATCATGCCAGCCCATGGTGACAGTTCCACCTTTAGGCGTGTACTTGATAGCATTGGTAATCAGGTTACTGAAGGCACTGGCAATTTCCATATCTGAGCCGATCAGGTCACAGTGACTGTCAATGTCCAGATTTAGGGTATGGCCATAATCCACGTTATAGGCTTGCGCATCATCAAACAGCTGATTCATCAGATTAGGCATGTCAATAATCTGGTTCTTGGCAATATTCTTGTCATTTTCCAGACGGGATAGCAGCAACAGGTCATTGACCAGTGCATTCATGCGACGGGTCTGGGATTGCATCTGGTCAAAGGCGCGTTTCCAACGTGGACTAATATCTTCCTGATCGGTAAAGGTTTCGATATAGCCACTGAGCACAGTTAACGGCGTACGCAGTTCGTGCGAAATATTATCGACGAAGTCCTTACGCATCTGTTCCAGATTATGCATCCGGGTCACATCATAAGCGACCAGTAAGCGGCTTTCACCGCCAAAACGGGTCATTTTGATTTGCACATAATGATCTTCGAATATCGAAGACTTCATTTTAAGGCCATCAGGTGCATCATCAATATGATGATAGTAATCAATGAAATTTGGCTGACGTAACAAACTCAGGATATTACGGCCGCGATCTTCCTGACCAATCCCTAGTAAACGTCCTGCCGCCGGATTCCACCATTCAATCTGCTGGTTTTCATCAATCAGCACTACAGCTTCTTGAAGGGCGACTAGCGAGGATTGTGCACGGTCAATCAGCTCGACCATTTCAGCCTGAACAACGCGTTCCTGACGCTGGGCCCGATAAACATTGAACAGTAAAGCGCCCCAGATTCCGTTGATATTTGGCGGTATATCATAGGGACGGTTCGAGATCCATTCATTGACCAGGTAGAGTGAACGCAACTGTGTACCAAAGAAGGCAACAAAGGCCAGAACAATACAGATCCAGAAATAACCGATGCCTAGGCCAATACAACTGGCAATTACCAGGAAGAGAAGAAGGAGACGTAAATCTTGCTTGGCAAAATCCCATAAGCTGCTGTAACGAAGTCTTTTGTGCTCGTGTGACAGTTCGGGAACAGGATAGGGCTCATACATAAAACGAGATTTACCTAAAAATAATTAACCGAGTGCAACATCGACACGGGTCGAGAAACGGTAACCGGTGCCACGCACAGTTTGTACATAGCGGTCAGCGCCATAAGGTTCGAGTACCTTGCGCAGGCGACGGATATGCACATCAATGGTCCGGTCTTCAATATAGACGTTGCCACCCCAAACCTGATCCAGCAACTGCGCACGGGTATAAGCACGTTCCGGATGGGTCATGAAAAATGCCAAGAGACGATATTCAGTCGGTCCCATGTCCAGTATAGTATTGCCAAAATTCACACGCTGACTGACTGGATCTAATACCAATCCATTAGCATCAATGGATTTTTCACCGCTGAGGGCATTGGAGCGACGTAAAACAGCTTTAATACGTGAAACCAGCTCACGGGTCGAAAACGGCTTGGTCATATAGTCATCGGCACCGGCGTCCAGTCCCTGAACTTTATGATCTTCTTCACCACGCGCGGTCAACATGATGACCGGAATTTCGGACAGGTTTTCATCACGTTTCAGACGACGACAGAGATCCACACCACTCACGCCACCTGGCATCATCCAGTCCAGCAAAATCAATGCTGGACGCTGGTCCACAATCATTTGATGAGCCTGCTTGGCATCTTCTGCCTGTAAACATTGAAAGCCCGCCATATCCAGAGCAGTATGGATCATTTCACGAATCGGCAGTTCATCATCAACAATAAGAATGTAGTCATCTTTCACAGCGCAATACCCTATTTCATGCAAACGGTGGACCGTTTTATATTTATGACAGGCTTATTACAAAGATTAATTATGACAGTATCATTGCAGAATAGGTAGTTCTGGGACTTTTTGCAAAGATTTGTCACAATTTAAGCTGTTATTTTATAAGAGGGTGTTAATTCAAAGGCTTGTAGATCACTTACAAGTAAATCTATCTGGAACTTATCTTGATTTAAAAATTATTTAACCGGATCTGCCGGTTTTTCTGTACCTAAAGTGTCTAATAAAGCAAAGAACACCAAGCTACAGGAAGACAGAATTTCTTCCAGTGACTGTTTAAAGCCGCTCATGACCCAGCGAATCGCAATTTGGGTGACATAACCATTAAGTCCGGTCGAGACCAGAGAAATCTCTCGTTCAGAACGATTCAGGTTCGGCATCATCAGCATGACAAAGGCCTGAATCATACGGTCGAAACGGCCCATGGTTTCATGAATCGTAGCCTGATTATGCAGTTCCTGCACCAGCATGGCATCGATATAAATAATTCGTGCCATACCCGGATTGTCACGTAAGGTCGTTAGCAAGGCAGTCAGACCGGCTTCGATCATTTTCTTTGGATCAGAAGAGGCTTGCATCATGGCCTGCATGACATTCTGCTGTAACTGGTCAATCAGCTTGAGGAAAATAGTCTGGAACAGATGTTCGCTTTTCTTAAAGGATTCATAAAAATAACGTTCAGTCAGTTTGGCTTCGTTACAGATATCCTTTACTGTGACTGAAAAAAAACCATGACGACCATACGCCTCGATCCCGGCCTCAATCAGCTTTTCACGACGCGCCTGCTGACGCTCAGCCATGGAAAGTCCTTTAAACTGGCGTTCCTTACTTTTACTTGCTAGTTTTTGTCCTGAATTTACTGCATCCGTCATAAAGACCATAGACTCATGTGCTTGAGATTTTAAGTATCTTATCAATAAATCCGGCTTTGACCTATGCTGAAATTCAAGCCTGAAAATTGGCCCGTAGAGACATGCTGGAATTATTGACAATATGGATTGTCAAAACTATATTGAAACAGTGTGCTGTATCCCTATGCGACAGAAAAACAGGCTGTCATGGAAGGGCAGTGTTTTAATCAAGGAAATTCAATGAAAAATTTTAATAATAAGGTCGCGGCCATTACTGGCGCAGGTTCAGGTATCGGCCAGCAACTTGCAGTGCTTTTAGCAAAGCAGGGCTGTCATTTAGCACTCAGTGATGTGAATGAACAGGGTCTGGCTAAAACCGTTGAGCTGTTGAAAGGTACTGATGTTCGTGTCACAACCAAAAAGGTCAATGTGGCTAATCTGGAAGAAATGCACGCTTGGGCCGCTGAGGTCGAGAAAGATCATGGCAGCGTGAATATGATTTTTAACAATGCTGGTGTGGCACTCGGTTCTACCGTAGAAGGCGCCAGCTATGAAGAGCTGGAATGGATCGTCGGCATTAACTTCTGGGGCGTGGTCTATGGCACCAAAGAGTTCCTGCCTTTAATCAAGAAAACCGGTGATGGTCATGTCATCAATATTTCCAGCCTGTTCGGTTTAACTGCCCAGCCGACCCAGTCCGCTTATAATGCCACTAAATTTGCCGTGCGTGGTTTTACCGAATCCTTGCGTCAGGAACTGGATATGGAAAACTGCGGCGTAAGCGCACTCTGTGTACACCCAGGCGGAATCCGTACCAATATCGCCATTGCAGCAAAAATGAATGACAGTATCCGTAGTCTGGGAATGCATCCGGAAAAATCTGCACAGAATTTCAATAAGCTGCTGCGTTGCCCACCGGAAGAAGCAGCGCGTCAAATTCTGGAAGCGGTACAAAAAGATAAACGCCGTCTGCTGATTGGAAATGATGCCAAAGCGATTGATTTAATTCAGCGCCTTATGCCAACTGGCTATCAGAAAGTCACGGCTTTAGCTACCCGCCTCGGCAAGCAGAAGAAAAAGTCAGCTTAAAACACCCTGATCAAAGCCCGCGTAAGCGGGTTTTTTTATGCCCGAAAACTTAAGCAGCTAAAGTATTTTATAAATCAAAAATGGTGCATAAGAATGTCAATAAATTGACAGCGTTAGATAAGCCGATTCGGCATGATGATTTTACAGACCGAAGGTCGACATAATTATAGATAGAGGAAATGATCATGGCTTATGAATATAAACACATCCAGGTACAACCAATTGGTGGCCGTATTGGCGCTGAAATCCAGGGCGTAAAACTGTCAGCAGATTTGGCTGATGAAGTGGTAAATGAAATCAACCAGGCATTATTGCAGCATAAAGCGATCTTCTTTAAAGATCAGCAACATCTAGATGATGTAGCCCAAGAAGCCTTTGCAGCACGTTTAGGCACACCGTTGAATCACCCGACTGTACCGGTAAAAGATGGCTCTGCACATATTCTGGAAATTGATTCACGCGGTGCACGTGCAGACAGCTGGCATACGGACATCAGCTTTATTGATGCCTATCCAAAAGCTTCTATCCTGCGTAGCGTGGTTGCACCCGCAGTAGGTGGCAATACCGTATGGGCAAATACAACCGCTGCCTACAATGATTTACCTGAAGAACTGAAAACACTGGCGGATAGCTTGCGTGCGATTCACAGCAACAACTTTGACTATGCTGCAAAAGTCAGTGTTCCAAAAGAAGCTTTGGAAAAATATAAAAACTACTTCAATTCAACTGAATATGAAACTGAACATCCATTAGTACGCGTTCATCCTGAAACAGGTGAAAAAACCTTGTTATTGGGCCATTTCTTTAAGAGCTTCGTCGGTTATAGCTCAAGTGAATCACGCCGTTTATTCGACCTGTTCCAAAGTTATGTAGAGAAGCTGGAAAATATTGTCAGCTGGCGCTGGAGTGCAGGTGATGTGGCGATCTGGGATAACCGTGCAACGCAACACCGTGCGATTAATGATTATGGTGATCAGCACCGTGTAGTACGCCGTGTAACTTTAGAGGGTGATGTGCCAGTCGGTGTGGATGGCCGTCCAAGCCGTGAACTGCGTAAAGATGTCAAGCAGGACATTAGCAACTTCCGCTATAACAGCGAAGATGGTATTTATGAAAAAGTTTCATAAGTAATTCTTATTCAATTGGAAACTTTGCATATAAATAGCTAAAGAATCAAGAATAAATGATTCGCCAGTCATTAATGATCCATCTAATATTTAAATAAAATATAGGGTGGATCATTTTATGAAAATTCATACTGCAAAAAATAATGTGGATTATGACATATTAAAAAATATATTTAAAAATATCTCTGAGGATAAGCTGGATTATATTTTAAAATATTCAACGATTCGAAAATATCAAAAAGGCGATTTGATATTAAATAAAGAAAATTGCCATACTGCTTTATATATATTGCTTGATGGGATTATCCAGATTGGATATTTAAGCCCATCAGGTCGTTTTCATGCCTTTAATTATTTCTCGGAAAAGCATCTGATTAACCTGCTTCCTTGCCTCAATACACAAGTGATTGATTATGATTATTATGCTTTTAATCAGGTCAAGGTCCTGCAAATTCCACAGCATATATTTATAGAAGAAATAAATGATAACAATCACTTAAAGCAGGATGCTTTAAATATTCTCAGCCGTCGGATGCAATATCTGATCCAGCAGGTTAAATTCCTGCAAGTCGCTAATTTACATCAAAAAGTATGCAAGGTTTTGCATGACCTTTCGATTCAGTACGGTCGATCTCATCCTCTGGGAACTGAAATTAAACTCAAGATCTCCCAGCATGATTTAGCAGATTTACTCTCTGCTTCACGCCAAACCATTAATAAAGAAATAAAGAATCTGGCCAGTCAAAATATTCTAGATTGGCAATATGAAAATATCGTGATTAAAAACAAAGAATATTTAAATTATCAGATTAACTGGATTTAAAATAATATTTTTGGATTTTATAAAATAATATATCAAAATCTATTTATATTATTTTTCTGCATATTAAAAATCATGCATATTAATTCCAACCAAAACAACAGGAATTAATAATGACAATTCAATCTATTAATGTGCGTAACCAGTTAAAAGGTACTATTCAGGAAATTGTAAAAGGTGATGTGGTTTCTGAAGTCGATGTGGTGACTGCTTCAGGTATTTTCACTTCGGTAATTACGACACGTTCTGTAGAAGAGCTGGATTTGCAGATAGGAAGTCAGGTGATTGTACTGATCAAATCGACTGATGTTTCACTGGCAAAACTGTAGGTGTGTCGATTGTATGAAGCAATATTTTAAACAAGGGGCAACGGTACTGACTCTGCTAAGCGCGAGTATTGGCTTAACGCATGCAGATGCGGAGGTAGGTCAGTTACAACAACAGGTCAGTCAACTCGAGCAGTCATTAAAACAATTAAAAACCCAGTTAGCGCAGATTCAGAATCAGAACGAAGCCGTTACAGAAGCCACTACTGCTGATGAGGCTGAACTATCTGCTGATGCAGAAACTGAATCTGATGATGACCAAAGTTTCGTGACACGTGCCGAGTTGCAAGGTCTGCAAAGCGATCTGGAAAACTATAAATATCAGGTACAACGTGACCGCGATACCAAAACGGCATTATCAACACGTCAACTGCTGATTAATGGAGTCGTGCAGGCTAAAGCTTCTTATATCGATGAAGCACAGCGCACTCCACCTACGGGTACCAATACCGGGATGGCAGTTCAAGACCGCCACTCTTCGTTTGATTTAGGTGCAGTCCAAATTGGTTTTATTGGCAATCTGTACAAAGACTATGAAGAAGGCAAAAACCTGGATTTCAATCTGCGTTTTGGTACTTCTCCACAGACAGGAACCAATAACAGTTATCTGAACTTATTGGATGCGCAACTGACTTATCACGTATTGCCAACCTTAAGTGCCGACATGGGGCGCTTGAGCGTTACTTTAGGTCAGCAACTGTTGCCATTTGGCCAGGAAGTTCAGGCCACTGAAGATTTGAAGCCCACCATTAACAATGCCTTGTTCAGTTTGCCGGGCCTAGGTTATGGACTGGCACTGCGTGAAGTCGGCTTGATTGTACGTGGGGATGCCTTACCAACCGTGGACTATGGATATAACTATCGCTCGCCAATGATTAGCTATGCCTTTGGTCTGGTGAATGGGAATGGTGCCAATAAATCGGATGACAATGATGACAAAAACTTTATTGGACGTCTGCGTTATACCTTGCCTGCGGAATATAACTCATGGCTGCGTGAACTGAGTTTTGGTCTGTCCTGGTATCAAGGCAAGAGCAATCTATTTGAAATTGATGGTACCAGCGCGGCCTTTGCTGGTAAGGGCGATGTGCTGCGTAAAGGCTTCGATATTTACTATAACCACCATCCATTCGGGGTGACCTATGAATATGTGCAAGGTGAAGATGACACCTACATTTCACAAACCGCACAGACCTATAAGCGTGAAAGTGAGTCGCATACAGGCACCTTGTTCTGGAACTTCGGTGAGCAGTTTGTCAAAGGCTTCCGTAATCAGGGCCGTTATGACGACTGGTGGCCAAAGTCTTACCAGGCTTTCTATCGCTACGACACCATTGATCGTGACAAGAATTTAGCCGATCAAACTGTTGATATTCACAGTCTGGGCCTGAATGCATTCTTTGCGGAAACCACCAAGTTTCAGATCAACCTGAACCATGTCAACAATGACATTACAAACAAGAGCTATAACGAACTGGTCGCACAATTCCAGTACGGATTCTAATTTTATATTTTGAGGAATTTTCACATGTTTAAATGGTCAAAAGTATTATTTGCTGGCCTTCTCTCCACAGCAACACTGGTGCCTGCTATTCAATCCTTTGCAGCAGAAGCCAGACCGACCGCGATTCGCCTAGCATCTCCATTAGTCGGCAGCGGTAGTCGTCCGGTGGGCTACGGTAACTTTTATTCCACTACACAAACCTTAGGTTTGCTGGAAAAAGAATTCCAGAAAGACGGGATTAAAGTACAGTGGAACAACTTCAAAGGTGCAGGTCCTGCGATCAATGAATCTTATGCCAATGGCCTGGTAGATATTACTTGGCTAGGGGACTTACCGGCTTTGATTGGTAAGGCTAGCCGTCTGGATACTAAGCTGATTTTAGCGGGCGGTACACATGACAATACCTATCTGGTGGTGGCACCGGGATCATCAGCCAAAAGCTGGGCAGATTTAAAAGGCAAACGTATTGGTTTCTTCCGTGGAACCAGCGTGCATCTTGCCTTGAACCAGATTATTAAAAAACATGGTTTTACTGAAAAAGACTTCCGCTTTGTCAATGTGGATGGTCCAGTTGGCTATTCAGCACTGGCGAGTGGTGATCTGGATGCTTTATTTACCAACCAGTCGATTTTCCCTGTGACTGATCGCGGTGTTGCCAAGCTGATTTATAGTTCTAAAAAGGAACCGGCACAGTACCAGAGTTCGGGTTATATTCTGGTTAATTCTAAATTTGAACAGAAGTATCCTGAGATCGTACAGCGCGTTGTGAATGTACTGGTCAAACAGGCAGCTTGGGATTCGAACCCAGCCAATAAAACTGAATTATTCAAAATATGGTCGAAATCAGGCCTTTCTTATAACACTTTTGTGCGCGCCAATGATGGTGTGGATCTAAAACGTCATAGTGCTCCGATTCTGGATGCTTTCAACGTTGCTGTAATTAAGAAAAAACTAAAAGCGGGTCAAGACTTGAAACTGATTCGCGGCAATATTGATGTTGATTCCTGGATTGAGCCGAAGTATGTCAATAATGCTTTAAAAACGCTGAATTTACAGAACTATTGGAAACCTCTCAATGCCAATGGGCAATAACCATCATGCCCTTGAGGAGGTTGAGTGATGTTACAGGAAATCGAGCTTGAAACAGCCAAGATACCGACACAGGACAGTGCTGCATCCAGATTGAACCGAAAAAGGATTCTGAATTTTTTAAAACAGAATCAGGTGTTCATATGGGGAATCGGAGCACTTTTCCCCATCGCGCTGCTCTATCTGTGGCATGTGTCGGTAGAACGGAACTGGGTGAATCCTTTATTGCTTCCTGCACCTGAACTGGTCTGGGTGGCCTTGAAAGATCTGTATCAAACCGGCGAACTGTGGAGCAATCTGAGTGTCAGCCTGAGCCGGATTGGCTACGGGTTCAGTGCCGGCATTGTACTGGCACTGGTCTTAGGTCTGACCATGGGACTATTGCGTCGAGCAGAAGCCTATATCTGGCCTACGTTTAAAGCCATTAATCTGGTGCCCGTGATTGGCTGGATTCCACTGTTAATTTTACTGGTCGGGATTGATGAAGCCCTCAAGATTATCCTGATCGCTAAAGCCGCGCTGGTGCCGATGACCATCAATGTATTTAAAGGCGTGCGCAATATTCCACAGCAATTGACCGAAGTCGCGGAAGTTTATCAGTTGAGCACCTGGTCCAGATTTAAAAATGTGGTTCTACCGGGTGCCTTTATCAGTTTTATCGGTGGCTTACGTTTATCTTTGGCAAGTTCATGGGGCGCTCTGGTTGCAGTAGAACTGCTGGCTTCAAGTGAAGGGATCGGTTATGTGATGGTCTATGGCCGTCAGATTTTCCAGCTCGATGTGGTGATGGCAACTGTAGTGGTGATTGGACTGGTGGGATTTGGCTTTGACGTCATTATCCGCCTCATACAAAAACAGTTCCGTGGTTGGGATCAGGCTAGATAGAGAGAACATCATGAAAAAAATAGATTATCGTGGCTGGGTCATTCCTCTGGTTCTGTGGGTTGCCTGGTTGATCGTGACCGCAAAACAATGGGTTGATCCTGCTTTGCTGGCACCGCCAGCTGCTGTATGGCAGGCCTTTGTAGAAAGCTGGCAGGCAGGCGAGGTGACAGAAAACATTATCGCCAGTCTACTTCGCAACATGGCAGGATTTATTGCCGGTGGAGTGATGGGTGCAGTGCTGGGTTTGGCCCTGGGTCTAAACGTCTGGCTGGATCGAATCTTTTCTCCAACGCTGAATGCTATTAAACACGTGGCTGTATTTGCCTGGATTCCACTGATGATTATGTGGTTTGGACATGGTGAAGTTTCAAAAGTGATATTTATTGCTTTAGTCGTGTTCTATCCGGTGTTCTTTAATACCTATGACGGGGTCAAGAATGTGCCGGTCAAAATTAAAGAAGTGGCGCAGATTTTCCAGCTCAGTCCGGTACGTACTTTTTTTAAAGTGATTTTACCTGCAGCAGCCCCAAGTATTTTTGCCGGTTTGAATATTGCGCTGGTGTTTTCATGGGTGGCGACCGTGGGTGCAGAATATTTCTTTGTGTCCTCGGTTGGCGTGGTCAATCCAATCATGGACGGACAGAACCTGTTCCAGATGGAAGTGGTGCTATATGGCATGGCCATTATTGCGATTGTCGGGCTGTTATTTTCCAAGGCAGCACAATTCTTTGAAAACTATAACTTACGCTGGCGTCAGGCGGCCAATAAATAAAAGATGTGAGATAACAACATGAATCAACAGGTGAATATTAAGGGTCATGTCGAGATCCAGAAACTCGACAAGTTCTTCCCTAAAGATGGGGAAGAGTTACAAGTGTTAGATCAGATTAATTTGAATATCCAGCCAGGCGAGTTCATTAGTATTGTCGGTAATAGTGGCTGTGGTAAATCAACCTTATTGCGGCTTTTGGTGGGCCTTGATGCCGAGTTTCAAGGCAGTATTTTGATTGATAGTAAACCGATTCAGGGCACCAGTCTGGATCGCGGTATTGTGTTTCAGGATCATCGGTTATTCCCATGGCTGAATGTCGAGCAAAATGTAGCTTTAGCGCTGGAAAAATCAGGCCTGAGCAAAGCCGAAAAGCAGGAACTCATTGATTATCATCTGGAACTGGTGCAATTGAGCCAGTTTAAAACTGCCTATCCAAGTCAGCTGTCTGGGGGGATGAGCCAGCGTGTGGCAATTGCGCGGAGTCTGGTGAATCGTCCACAAATTTTATTACTGGATGAACCTTTTGGTGCCTTGGATGCCTTGACCCGTGCCAACTTGCAACAGGAATTACAGCGGATCTGGCAGTCGGAAAAGATCACCTCTATTCTGGTCACCCATGATGTAGAAGAGGCGGTATTGTTAGGTGATCGCGTAGTGGTAATGCAACCCCATCCGGGACGAATCAAACGTATTGTGAAAGTGGATCTGGAACGTCCGCGTAAACGTGAAGACTACCGTCTGGCGGCCATTAAAAATGACATCTTGCTTGACTTCCAGGATCAGGTCGAGCTTGTGCCGCATGAATTAGAACAATATAAATTGGCCTGGTAAGCAGAGCCATTTGAATACCCGCATTCGCGGGTTTTTTATTGCCCTAAGCATTGTTGCGATTTGGTTGTTCGGAATATTTTAAATAACGTTTTCTAGAAGAAAAAAATTTTAAGACATTGAAATTTATTAATTTATTTCTAACGATTAAAACCTATATATG
>NZ_DFDO01000065.1:0-3058 GCF_002367915.1 Acinetobacter sp. UBA3025 | reverse complement strand
CCAGAGAAGTTCATGTTATAGGTCGACATTAACTGTTCAATTGGCTGATTCTTGAGCTGGGGGAAATTGTCCAGATTAATGGTATAGACGCTGTTGCCAACCTGCAGACGTTGACCGGCTTCTTTAGTTTTATAACGTTCCGCGTAGATCTGGATTAAATGAGCAATTGCCAGGTTATAAAAGTCACGAATCTGAACTTGTCGGTTGTCGAAGATCCGGTCCTGTGGTGCACGTTCAGTCTGAAACAGATAGGCATAACTGTAGCGGATACTTTTATCCAGCATTTGTAACTGCTGTTCCTGACATTTTTGCAGGTTCTGGGTTTGCAGTTGCTGTTTTTCTTCAGATCGGGTCTTAGCCAGAGCACTGGTTTTACATTCAGCCGATTTACCCAGCTGGAGTGATTTAGCTAGATATAATTCACTCGATGTTGAAAGTAATTGCTCATCCAGAATCTGTGGAATTTCTTGTAGCTCTTTCACACATTCTTCTGGATTATTTTCACAGACTTGTGCTTCACGTCCGGTCATGGACAGGACATTCAGACTGGCTTCACTCAACTTATCGCGTGTAAGAATGCTATCGCGTTCATTATTGATGGTGACATTAATAGCCTGCTCTTTAACACTCACCACCTGACAGCCACTCAGTACAGCTGTCATGAGTACAGTGCAAAGTAATGCTATCTTATTTATTTTCTCGTGCATAAAGACTTTGAACACTCATTTAAAATTATAAAGCTTGATAATGCTTTGTATTTTACTAATTTTTTCCCATAAAAATAGACCGCCGGAGCGGTCTATTTGTAATATTATGAATCTGAAATATAGCTTATTGTGCTGGTGTAGGCGCAGGGGTTGTTGGTGCAGGAGCGGCTGTTTGCATGACTTGCCATACGTTCCAGCGACCCTGTTTTTCAATTTCCTGAATCAGACGATCAGCGACTTCAGCTTCTTGCGGATATTTAATTTTGTAATTATTCAGAACCTGAACAGCGTTCTTTTTATTCTCCATGGCAATGTAGTTATTTGCCGCAGATAAATAAGCTTCTTGAACACCCGCCTGCATTGCCTTGTCCAGATACTGAATTGCTTCGCGGTGACCGCCACCTTCAGACAGACCAAAGCCAAACCAGAAGTTTGCTTCAGCATCATCCTGGTTGATACGAAGAATGCGCTGTGCATAGGTCATTGATTTGGTGGTATAGATAGAACCTAAATCAAGATTACGTGCCATAACGCTGGCTTTAAATGCACGCATTAATACATCAAATGAAGCATTTGGACGTGAAGCTAAAGTATCCAGCTGTTGAGAAACTTCGCGAAGTTTTGCTTCAAAACCACGGCGTTCCTGACGGTCGCTAAAGCGGGGTGGATAATGACGCGCTTTACCTTCTACCATCTGCAAGAAATCATCGATTTCAGTAATGTCGATTTCATTTTCATTGGCAAGTGCTGCATAACGCATACTGCGTGTATTGCTATCCACCATCGGGATAATCAGCTTGTTTACATCTAGGGTTAACTGTTTAGACGGATCTTTAGGATCAGTCACCACCATTTTTGTCACTGGCTGCGCAGCGGCTTTTTGCAAATGTACTTCAAATGGAGGTGGTTCGTTATAGTTAAATGGATTTAAAGCATAAAATGGCGGAGTAAGTTCAGGTTCAACAAAAACTACCTGATCAGCTGGTTTCTGTTCTTGTTTGCTTGAGGTCGGTGCCATAGAGCACGCCGTCATGGTAAAAGCTAAGCAAGCAATTGCTAAGGGCTTCAAGGTCATAATATCCGTCCATTCATGTTATTTTTTAAAACATCTATTCAAAAAATGCATGATCGTCAGTCTATGAAAAGTGCTGCGATCATGCAAGCAAATGCGTGTTACAAAAGAATTACGATTTATAGTCAGGCCTTGGACTGACTGGTTTGTGCTTCGCACTCACGGCGCGCATCTTCCAGAATTTTAAGTTCTTCCTTGCTAAATGGCTGTTCATTCAACTGATTTTTCTTAAAAGTCGGGTCAAGCAAAGACAGGCGATTGCACAATGTATTCATGCGTTTTTCATTTTGTTGAATACGGTCAAGTAGAACACGCATACCTTCAAGAATCGGGTCTGTCTGATCCTGTGTAGTTGCATAAGGCTGGAAACCAATGCTTTCAGCATAATCACGACGACGTGCTTCAGCATCATCTCTCGGCTGATCTTTGGTGATAAAGCGCGCTGGGTTGCCGACCGCTGTGGTATTCGGTGGAACTGCTTTGGTAACCACAGCATTGGAACCAACCTTGGCATTTTTACCTACAGTAAAAGGTCCCAGAATCTTGGCACCTGCACCAACGACAACACCATCTTCCAGAGTCGGGTGACGTTTGCCTTTATTCCAGGTGGTACCACCCAAAGTGACGCCATGATACAGGGTGACATCATCGCCAATTTCCGCAGTTTCGCCAATCACAACGCCCATGCCATGATCAATGAAAAAACGTTTACCAATCTTGGCGCCCGGATGAATTTCGATACCTGTTGCAAAACGGCTAAAAGAGGACAAAACACGCGCTGTACCTTTACAGTCTTTTTTCCATAGCTCATGTGCCATGCGATGCATAATCAGTGCATGGATGCCAGGGTAGGTGGTTAAGACTTCTAAAGTATTGCGTGCTGCAGGATCGCGCGCAAAGACAGCTTGGATATCTTCTTTGAGCTGTTTTAGCATTAGTTTTGATCCTCATCCTGTTGTGATGTATGGGAAGATTTTTTCCAGGTGCCGTTATTCAGTGCCTGAACACGAGTGAAAATACCACGAAGTAAGTGATATTCCATACGATCTAATTGTATACGTCCGAAAAGGCGACGCAAGCGTAAAGGAAGTAATCGTGGGTTTTTTGGATCCATAAATTCAATTTCTGCCAGCATTTTTTCCAGATGCGGGTAGAACTGTTCCATCTGTTCATGGGTCACCAGCGGTTCATCCCACTCCATTTCAATGCCATCAATGACCTGCATGGTGGCTTTAGCATCACGTGGATGTTCTACCTGATCCAATGCAGCCATACGCCT
>NZ_DFDO01000242.1:0-5396 GCF_002367915.1 Acinetobacter sp. UBA3025 | reverse complement strand
AACGTGTGGCTTATTACGTTCGAACTTAGCCTTAGCCATGAGATCTTCCTTTTTGAACTGCTCATGCAGGATCACTGCATGAGCGCTTGGTTTTTAACTATGAATTAGTTTGGGCTTATAGTAATCGAAAGATTACTCGTCGTCACCTTTTTTACCGCCAGACTGGAACTTAGAAATGATGCCGTCAGCCACGTTACGTGGAGTTTCAGCATATTTAGCAAATTCCATAGAGTAAGTCGCACGACCTTGAGACATAGAACGCATATGAGTTGCGTAACCAAACATCTCAGCAAGTGGAACTTCAGCTTTAATTGCTTTAGTACCACCAGGTAAATCGTCCATACCCTGAACCATACCACGACGACGGTTTAAGTCACCCATGATATCGCCCATGTAGTCTTCTGGAGTTTCTACTTCAACTTTCATGATAGGTTCAAGAAGAACAGGATCTGCTTTCATGAAACCGTCACGGAAGGCATAAGAACCAGCCATCTTGAACGATAATTCGTCAGAGTCGACATCATGGTAAGAACCGTCGAACAATGTCGCTTTGATGCCAACTACTGGATAACCAGCAAGGACACCATTCTTCATACGTTCTTGGATACCTTTGTCAACTGCACCGAAGAATTCTTTAGGTACCACACCACCTACAACTTCTTCAGCGAATTCGTATTCTTTACCAGCTTCAGGATCAAGCGGTTCTAAACGTACGTATACGTGACCGAATTTACCTTTACCACCAGTTTGACGTACGAACTTACCTTCTTGCTCAACAGTCTTTTTGATTGTTTCGCGGTAAGCAACCATTGGTTTACCAATGTTCGCTTCAACGTTGAATTCACGTTTCATACGGTCAACGATGATGTCAAGGTGAAGCTCACCCATACCAGCAATAATGGTTTGACCAGATTCTTCGTCAGTACGAACGCGGAATGATGGATCTTCCTTAGCCAAACGACCTAAAGCGATAGACATTTTTTCTTGGTCAGCTTTAGTTTTTGGTTCAACAGCCAATGCAATTACTGGCTCTGGGAATTCCATACGTTCTAGAGTAATGATGTTTTTCTCATCACATAGTGTATCACCAGTAGTTACGTCTTTAAGACCTACACACGCAGCGATGTCACCAGCACGGATTTCTTCAACGTCTTGACGATCGTTCGCGTGCATTTGCACGATACGGCCGATACGTTCACGTTTAGATTTCACTGGGTTATAAACAGAATCACCTTGTTTAAGAACACCAGAGTAAACACGTACGAAAGTTAAGTTACCTACGAATTTATCGTTCATGATTTTGAACGCTAACGCAGAAAACGGTTCTTCGTCAGATGCTTCACGAGTCGCTTTAGTTTCAGCTTTGTCGTCAAGGATACCTTCGATCGCTTTAACTTCTGTAGGTGATGGCAAGAATTCAATTACTGCGTCCAACATACGTTGAACACCTTTGTTTTTGAACGCTGTACCACAAAGCATTGGTTGAATTTCACAAGCCAATGTTTGAACACGTAGACCAGCAACAATTTGTTCTTTAGTCAAATCGCCATTGTTCAGGTATTCGTCCATTAATTCCTCAGAAGCTTCAGCAGCAGCTTCAACCATGTTTGTACGCCATTCTTCAGCAGTTTCTTGAAGATCAGCAGGGATTTCGCCGTACTCGAACTTCATACCTTGTGAAGCTTCGTCCCAAATGATCGCTTTCATTTCGATCAGGTCGATAACGCCTTGGAAGTTTTCTTCAGCGCCAACAGGGATTACTACAGGCACAGGGTGCGCACCAAGACGTGTTTTCATTTGTTCAACAACACGGAAGAAGTTGGCACCAGTACGGTCCATCTTGTTCACGAATGCTAAACGAGGCACTTGGTATTTGTTAGCTTGACGCCATACAGTTTCAGACTGAGGTTGTACACCACCTACAGCACAGTAAACCATACATGCACCATCAAGAACACGCATAGAACGCTCAACTTCGATTGTGAAGTCAACGTGTCCCGGGGTATCAATTACGTTGATACGGTGTTCTGGGAACTGCTTAGACATACCTGACCAGAATGTAGTGGTAGCAGCAGAAGTAATGGTAATACCACGTTCTTGCTCTTGCTCCATCCAGTCCATTGTTGCTGCACCATCATGTACTTCACCAATTTTGTGAGATACACCTGTGTAGAACAAGATACGTTCAGTAGTTGTGGTCTTACCCGCATCGATGTGCGCAGAAATACCAATATTACGATAACGAGAAATTGGGGTTTGACGAGCCATGATTTCTTGCATTCCTAAATTTTGTTGTTTAAAACAGGACGCTTTAAGCTGCTGGGCAGCTTAAAGCGATTCGATGACAAAACAGCGAAAACTGGCTCATCATCCTCCTGAATAGGGGCTGTTTTAACCGCTTAGAAGCGATAGTGAGAGAAGGCTTTGTTGGCTTCAGCCATACGGTGCACATCTTCACGTTTTTTAACCGCTGCGCCTTTACCTTCAGCTGCATCAAGCAACTCGCCAGCAAGACGTAAAGCCATAGTTTTTTCAGAACGCTTAGCAGCAGCATCTACTAACCAACGCATAGCCAAGGCAGTACGACGGGATGGGCGCACTTCCATAGGTACCTGGTATGTAGCACCACCAACACGGCGTGCTTTTACTTCGACCATAGGACGAACTTTTTCAAGAGTAGTCTCGAAAAATTCAACTGGGTCTACTTTAGATTTTTCTTGAACGCGGTCTAAAGCACCGTAAACGATACTTTCAGCAATAGATTTTTTACCATCTTGCATTACGTGGTTCATGAATTTAGCGATTGTTTGGCTGCTGAACTTAGGATCCGGAAGGATTTCACGAGCAGCGACTACGCGACGTCTTGGCATTTTAAAACTACCTATAAATATGACACTTCAGGTTAATCCAGCAGTAGCACAAAGTGTCGTGTGCATTCGCTGGCCTTACTACACGTCGCTTGAATTTTCACAAAATTAAATGCAGAAATCAGACAAGCGAGACGATAAAGGATTGCAGTTCTAGCGAACTAAGAGCTTAATCTCGAAAGATTATTTCTTAGGACGTTTAGTACCGTATTTAGAACGAGCTTGGTTACGATCTTTAACACCAGCACAGTCTAAAGAACCACGAACGGTATGGTAACGTACACCTGGTAAGTCTTTAACACGACCACCACGGATAAGAACAACACTATGCTCTTGCAGGTTATGGCCTTCACCACCGATGTAGCTAGAAACTTCGAAACCTGAAGTTAAGCGAACACGGCAAACTTTACGCATTGCTGAGTTAGGTTTTTTAGGTGTAGTTGTGTAAACACGTGTACAAACACCACGGCGCTGTGGACAAGCCTTCAACGCAGGAACTTTAGATTTTTCAACTAAAGTCGTACGACCCTTACGGATCAACTGATTTGTTGTTGCCATGTGGCAATTCTCCCGTTAATAAAAAGCCCCAAAAAAATACTACTTTTTGAGGGCATGCAATTGTATGTCAAGATGCAAAATCGGTCAATATGCCGGAGTCAGGCAAAACACGATCTCATCTCGACTTTAAGCGTTTATTTTATGGTGAAAATCACTTATTTTTTCGATTTCGTAGCAGCATTTTTTGTAACATCTTCCGTAGTTTCCTCAGCTTGCGTTTGTTTGTCTGCAGTCTCTGAGTTTTCTGGATTGTTTGTATCCGTCTCTTCTTCAGCGGCTGCCTGTAACATTTCTGTGTCATTTTCCTGCAAGCCGAGCTCTTCTTCTAGGGCTGCATCTGCATCAAAAGAATCTTTTGGAATAGCCGGTTTTTGTTCCTGTTTAGCGTCGGCATGTTCAACCAGTTTATCGGTCAATTCATCCAGGCCTTCACTGACTTTTTCATCTTTTTTCACTTCAGCTTCTTCCGGGCTTAAACTTTCCTGATCCTTCTTAACCAGTTTGACCTGCTTGATGGTTTGATTGCCTTCAATTGGGATTTCTTTATCCAGAATTGGCTTATCTTTATCAGCGGCTGAATGATCAAGATTTTCCATCAGCTTCGGGGTCGCCTGCTGGAGCAGGTCAACGGCTTTTTCATAGGCAGCATATGGCGACAAACCTAGATCCTGATGCTGCTGCAAATACTGACGAGCATGCGAGAATACTTCTTGAGCTTTCTGGTTCACATCATTCACAAAGCGATGGCTATAGACTGCACCAATCCCTGCACTTGCCAATGGAGTCAGTTTGGTTAGCTGCTCTAATAAAGACAGTTTCGGAAAATGGTTCATCCATTCCCACTTCATGCTGCCATCCTGATTACTGAGCCATTTTTTCAGTGTTTCTATATCATTGCTTGACCCGAGCATGGTCTGTAGCTGGGACAGGTCATGTGTCTTTAAGGTACTGCTCAGCGCTTTAAGCCCCATTAAGAGTGCTTGTTTTTCTGCAATCAGACTGAGATCAATTTGTCTAAAGATATGCTGTACGATTTCCTGATCATCTTCCTTGCTCAGATCAAAACCATAAGAACGTCCTACTTGATAGATGGTACGCAGTGCCATCAATAAAGAAGCTGGAATATCAATCGCGGTTCCCAATACGCCAGTGACGCCACTTACAGCACCTTGTACTGTCGCCATCCATTTATTTTGTTCGGCAAATGCCTGAGAAATGCGTTGTGAACGCGTAGTATCCTGAGTCAGTTCTTCTAGATCCTTCGCCCCTGCTTCATTCAGGATGGCATCAACCGAACTCATCTGGTTGCTGAACTGATTCAGGTGATTATAAAAGTAGTCAGATACTTTGTCGGCCAACTGGGGAGAAACAAAATGCGCGACATTATTCACGGTATTAAAACGACGGCCCAGCAGCTGACGGGAAACATTTGGAAGATGTTCGCGTAGCATGTCTTTAGGATTTTCATATTTTTTTGAAGCAAAAGGGCTTTTGACTTTTGCCGAGCCATCAACAGCATGATCGGTATTGAAGGTTTTAGTCACAGAATCTGGTGCAACATGATTTAACAGTTCCAAACCTGTTGAACTGAACTTTTTCGCCACTCCAAAGGCATTCGAAATCAGACCATTAGATTGTTTATTATTAGCATTTACCATTTTTTACCTCAGCATGCACGTGCTTGTATTTGGTATAAATACTAGGTGTAGTCAGCATTTATCTCAACCTTATTCTGTTTCATTTAGTAAAAGCTCTACACAGTACTTTATAAACTCAACCTACTGTCACACGGCATAACATTTGCCATAAGATTTCAAAAATCTTTCTGCTATGATGTTCTGCATTGTGAAATAGGGGTCAGCGCTATATTTTGCTGTCTTATCAACGCCAAATATCTCCCGCTGCCCCAGAGATAAACTATAAGGATCTGTAGATGAAACGTGTTGTCATCACTGGTATGGGTATTAACTC
>NZ_DFDO01000330.1:0-5087 GCF_002367915.1 Acinetobacter sp. UBA3025 | reverse complement strand
ATTCTGCTTAAAATAACCATTTTAATTTTCTGAATGAGAAACTGATTTTTTGCTGTTTTATCCAGAACTTGTATAATTTTTATACCACTTCCAGCCAGATTGATCCTTCCTCTTCATCTTTAAAAATTTTCTTATCTATAAAAATAAAAAAATCGTACTGAATAGCTTCAATACGATTTTTTTAATCCACCTTACTCTCCTTTTAGATAGGAGGGTTTTCACCCCTCTTTGAAAAAGAGGGATCGGAGAAAATTTTACATCTCAACCATTTCCACGCCATCAATACGGGCAACAGTCATCAAGTCTTTATCACCACGACCAGAAACGGTCGCAATAATGATTTGATCCTTGTCCATGGTTGGGGCAAGTTTAGTGACATAAGCCATCGCATGTGAGCTTTCAAGCGCAGGAATGATCCCTTCGATCTTGGTTAGATCACGGAAACCTTGTAACGCTTCCTGATCATTGATCGGTACATAGTTCACGCGTTCCATATCTTTCAGGAAGCTGTGCTCCGGACCTACACCCGGATAATCCAGACCGGCAGAAATTGAATGCGTTTCAATGATCTGGCCTTCTTTATCAGACATCAGATAAGTACGGTTACCATGCAGTACACCGACGTGACCCGCATTTAGTGGTGCAGAGTGCTTGCCAGTTTCAATCCCTAAACCTGCGGCTTCAACACCATACATTTTCACATCCTGATCGTTCAGGAATGGATAGAACAAGCCCATCGCATTTGAACCACCACCGACACAAGCGACTAACGCATCTGGAAGGCGACCTGCCTGTTCCTGAATCTGACGGCGTGCTTCACGGCCAATGATGGACTGGAAGTCACGAACCAATTGTGGATATGGATGTGGACCTGCCACGGTACCAATCACATAATAAGTTGAGTCAACATTGGTGACCCAGTCACGCATTGCCTCGTTCATGGCATCTTTTAATGTTTTAGAGCCACTTTCTACAGGGACAACTGTTGCACCTAGCAGACGCATACGGTAAACGTTCATCGCCTGACGTTTCACGTCTTCAGCACCCATGAACACCACACATTCAAGACCTAAACGTGCTGCGATGGTTGCCGTTGCTACACCATGCTGACCGGCACCAGTTTCTGCAATAATGCGTTTTTTGCCTGAAAGTTTAGCCAGTAAAGCCTGACCAATTGTGTTATTTACTTTATGTGAGCCAGTATGGTTCAGATCTTCACGTTTCAAGTAAATTTGCGCACCACCCAACTCTTTTGACCATCGTTCAGCATGATATAAAGGACTAGGACGACCTACGTAGTAGGCTAGATCACGGTCGAATTCTGCCAGAAACTGTTCATCATCTTTCATGCGGAAATAAAGCTTTTCCAGATCTTGTAAAGCCGCCATCAGAGTTTCTGACACAAAACGCCCGCCATGGATACCGAAATGTCCACGCTCATCCGGGAATTGGGTATAGTCAATCACGGGCTTGTTGTGATTAGTACTTTGCTGATCCACGATGGACTCCTTGCATAAAGCGTTCTATGAGTTGTTGGTCTTTTATACCTTTTGCGGATTCGACACCACCACTAACATCAACAGCATAAGCCTGTGTGGTGTGAATTGCTTGCTCGATATTGTCCGGGTTTAAGCCCCCAGCCAGGATCAAGGGAATATCTAATTGAGGAAAGGTGCTCCAGTCAAAGCTGTGGCCGGTACCACCTTTTAAATCAGGATGCCATGCGTCTAACAGTACTGCGCTGGCCCCTGCGGTTTGATAACGTTGAATCTCAGCGACTACGTCCAGATCAGGTTTGACCTGAATCGCTTTATACCAGCGACGCCCAACCTGCTTTGCGATAACCTGACATTGTTCAGGGCTTTCATCACCATGCAACTGCAGAATATCCAGCGGAACAGTTTTTAAAATATCCTGGATGTCATCTGCCGTACTATTAACAAATAAGCCCACCACTTGAATATAAGCTGGCACTGCTTTGACCAGCACTTCAGCCTGTGCCTGAGTCACGCTTCGTGGGCTCGGTGGATAGAACACAAATCCAATGGCATCACAGCCGGCATTAGCAACAGCTTGGACATCTTCAACTCGGGTGATTCCACAGATTTTGGCACGGGTTCGCATCGTTTTGGACTCTAATCCTGATTTTCAATCTTCATTTTGCTGATCTTGCTGTGCGTGACTTTTCAATTGTCTGTTCACACTAACAAAATCAGATATTGGGGCGAATCATTGTAATGCAATTTTAAGGGATTGAGTGAAGTTCAGGCGGATTATTCTGCATTTCCGTTGTTTAAATGGCATACAGACTTTATACTTCGCACAAATGCAACGAGTCCTAGCTTTGAGCTTTAGGGAAGTTGGTGAAAGTCCAACACTGCCCCCGCAACGGTAACCATGAAACGTATATCAATTTAAATCTGATGATTTACACCACTGTATGAACAATATGGGAAGGTGGATATACAGCGAAGCAATCATAAATTAGAAGATGCTTGGCACATTGAAGTCCGGAGACCTGCTTGTTGTGCCCTTAACTCAATCATTCACGTGGGGTGAATGTATGGAGCAAAGTCATGTCTACTCTTTTTCAGCCTACTACTTTAGTGGGCGCAATTGCGCTTGCAATGGGTTTTTCAACTTCAGTTTTTGCTGCAGAATCAAAAGATCAGCGTGTGGTGAATGCTGCTTTAGATACGCTTGTAGTCACGGCGACTCGTTCTGAAGAAAAAATTGGTAATGTGCCTGCGCGGATTAATATTATTAAGCCAAAGATTTTGGAACAATCGCCAATTGCATCACTGCCTGACTTATTAATGACTGACCCAGCGATCACAGTTGTTCAAAGCGGCGGTTATGGTCAAGCATCTTCTATTTTCTTACGTGGCGCCGAATCTGATCAAGCATTAGTCTTGCGTGACAGTGTGCGACTAAATTCAGCAACCTCTGGCGCTGCTTCGCTTCCATTTATTGACACAACAGACATCAAGCAAATCGAAGTTCTTAAAGGGCCAGCATCTGTTCTATACGGTACAGATGCAATTGGTGGTGTTGTACAACTTATCACAAAAACACCAACTAAAAACAGTGCTTTCATCACTGGTGAAATGGGTGAAAACAATACCTATAAAAGCATCATCGGTGCAGACTTCGCCCAAGACGGTTATTATGCTCAGGTTCGCGGTCAGCGTTTAGAGACTGATGGCACACCAGTAAAAGACTCAAAAAATGCGTCTAATGCATCCTTTGATCAAAAAGGCTATAGCGCAAAGCTGGGAATTGAACAGGATGGCTATGTTGCATCTGTCGATTTCAGTGAGAACCAAGGTACAAGTCAATACGATAATAACGGCAACAACATCAGCCAAGATTTTAAAAATCAGATTATCAATTTAAAAGGCCGTGTGAATCTCAATTCTAATCTTTCTTTAAATGCTCGCTTATCACAATTTAAAGATGATATTGATCAAAACAGTTCAACTGATTTCATTCATAGTAAAACTCAAGAAGCTGAGTTGTATGGGCAATGGCAATTTACGCCTCACCAGAATATTTTATTAGGTAGCACTTACAGAGAAACTCAAGGTGATGTGATTTCTTATGGTTCTCCTTATAAAGGTGATATAAATTCTGCTGGTTATTACATACAACATCAATATCAAGACAATGGGTTAAATACACAGCTTGGTCTACGTGTTGAAGATAATGAAAAGTTTGGCACACATACTGTTGCACAAGGTGCCGTACGTTACCAACTGCTGCCATTAACCAGTATTTACGCCAATATTGGTTCTGCATTTAAAGCGCCAACGTTGAATGATATGTACGCCTACGGTGGTAACCCAGATTTAAATCCAGAAGAAAGTATTTCTTATGAAATTGGTTTAGATCAGAAATTGGCTTACAATATTTCTACTGGATTTTCGTTGTATTCGACAAAAGTTGATAGCTTAATCGATTATGACAATACCAAAAACTTAATGGAAAACATTGATAAAGCCAAAATGGAAGGTGGTGAAGCCTACATCAAGTGGCAAGATGACAACCTATATATCAATCTTGGCTATAACTATGTTGATGCAAAAGACGAAAAAACGAATGCTAGTTTAAGCCGTCGTCCGCGCCAAAGCGCAGCTTTAACTACTGGCTGGGCTGATAACAAAATTGGTTTTTCTACCACACTAACGGCAAATAGCTCATACGACAACAGCGCCTATGATGATATTACGATTCCAGGGCATCTCAGAATTGACATGCACAGTTTCTATAACATCAATCCAAATATGAAAGTTTTTGCAAACATTCAGAATATTGGTGATACAGGTTATAAAACCGCTTACGGTAGCGGCAGCTACTACATCAACGGCGGTCGCCTCGCTTCAGCAGGTGTGACTTTCCGCTACTAAAAACCCGCATAACAACAAAAATTTTAAAACAGAGCAGTTTATGGATAATGTAATGACCGACATTATCCTTTTTTATTGCGCCAGCTTCTATTTCTTACGACCACACAAACGCAACTTTCACTTTCAAACAAGGAACGACCATGGGCCACCGTTTAAGCAAAATCTACACCCGCACAGGCGACTCAGGCACAACAGGACTGGGCGATGGTTCACGTGTTGCCAAAGACGACTTACGCATTCATGCACTGGGTGATGTCGATGAACTCAATGCCTGCATTGGCGTATTGCGCTCACAAATTACACATAGCAGCATTCAAGACAAAAACACTTGGGACAAATCGCTCAGCCTGATTCAGCACTGGCTATTCGATTTAGGCGGTGAAGTCTGTATCCCCAATTACCACCTCGTACAACCGCTTGCAATTGAGTACTTAGAACAAGACATTGACCGTATGAATGAAAGCCTGCCAATGCTCAAAGAATTTATTTTACCTGCAGGTACATTGGCATGCAGTTATGCACATCAAGCTCGTGCCGTATGCCGTCGTGCAGAACGCAGCCTAATGACCGTACACAACCGTGATCAAAATATTCAGGCACCGTCTTTGCAATTACTGAACCGACTGTCTGACTGGTTATTTGTGGCATCTCGCAGCTTGCAACGTACTGAAGGCGGTAGAT
>NZ_DFDO01000309.1:10189-15464 GCF_002367915.1 Acinetobacter sp. UBA3025 | reverse complement strand
ATACGGTCGCGGGTAATCAGTGCCTGATCATCAGCACGGCGAACTTCCAGACGCAGGGTATTCATATTTACCGGTATAATTTCATGCAATACGGGCAGAACCAACGCACCACCGCCTAGAATGACTTTCTCCCCGCCAAAACCGGTACGGACAAAAGAAATTTCCTTACTTGAACGACGGTAAAGGCGAGCGATGATTAAACCAAAGGTGATCAGGCCGGAGAAAATAACCCCAGTAATGATTAAAATGTTATATAAATCAAAATTTAGCATTGTTATAAAGTCTCTTTGGGCAAGCTTAATTTTTATAGGAAATTGGTTTAATTAAAGTTCAATAGCCTGAAAGCCATTTTTAGTTTTTTGAGTCAAAACCACTGTCTGACCTTGATTAAATATTTCATTGCGTTCAGGTTCGACCAGCACATAATGGGTCTTACCATGCTGATCCTGAACTTTGGCCTGAGCAGGGGAGTTAGCTTTGGCATCTCCCAGAATAATCGTGGCGGTTCGTCCGATCAGTTCATCGCTATAGATCGCGATGGTTTCATCCTGAGGCAGAATTTTGGCAGCAAGCACGGACAGCCCACGTACAATCGGCATGCATAAAAATAAACAGGCAGGGGAAATAATCCATGCATTTAAAAGCTGACTGGTAAATCGTTCAAACAGACCTTGGATCAATAATCCGCTCAGACCATAACTGGTCAGGAAAATAATTAGCCAAATAAAGAGAGGCAGGCGACCAAGATAAAGCCAGTCGAATACTTTATGGAACAGGCCAGTATGCTGATCAACACCTACTTCTGGGTGAAGCGGTTCTTCAGGCAGAAATTGTTCGAACATATTCTGGGAGCCACCTCCCAGCATCAGCAAGACACATTCTAAGGCAGCAAACATCAGCATCAGACTTAAACTGATACTAAATACAATGTTAGAAGGATGAGTGAACAGTTCCCACATGAGTTTCTGTCTCTAATTATGGTTTTATAGAAATTTTATGACCCTGTTAAAGATAACAGTTATTAATAAAATTGTAAGCAAAAAACAACAAAATTCCCTATTGGGATAACTTGATAAAATCCAAAATTTAACAATTTGTGATGTGTTTTTCTTAGATGCTAATAAATGTCGACTATTTTATAGGTGGGCGAATCTGAGGTTTTATGTAAAGAATAGAAAAGCAATTGATATATATCTGCTTTTCTATGCCTCTGTAGATATATAAAAGCATTAAAGGATGGCGGTCTGGATACGGACTTTCATTTCAAGGGCTTGTTGCAGGATATAGCTCTTCATCCATTGCACCTGTTCGCCCATCGGATTGGTTTTTACTGCAGTCTCTAGGAATTTAAGTTCAGGCTGATTAAATAGTTGTTCTTCGAGAGCCTGTTCCAATGCCTGAGTATTTGCAGACAAAGGTAAGGCCACCAAGAAGAAGGCTTTAGGATAGTTATAGAAAGCATAAAGCAGGTTGAAAGCTTTTTGATCACCTCTCAGATTGCCGGCACCTATTTCGTAACCTGCCTGCTGGTTGCTATAAGTCATACCGAGCAGATATTCCCATTGACCATTCAGCTTACGCAGGCCAAACTGCAGGCCAATCTGATCCGCTGTCAGTTCATGCTGGATATAAATGTTTAAAGGACTGCCATCTTCAGTATAGGGTTCCTGAAGAACCAAAATATGTTGCTGGTGCTGGTAAATAAAACCGGCAAGTTTTGCCTGTTCCAGACGGGATTTTAAAGTTTCTAAATCAAATTCGTTATAAGGCATACACAGTTTATAATTTGGGGTAACTTGTTCTACTCTAATTTTTTTTCACGACGATGTGAACTGTCCGTTTAGATGATTAATATATCATTTCATTGCTAAAAGTAATCTTTCAGAGTGCTTTGACTAAACAATCAATTGTCTTTATTTAGCTAAGCTATCAGATTCATAAAAACTGATAGTTGATATTAGTGAATTTTTATATGACGTTTTAATATATGAATATCACAAAACAAGCAATCGTTATGAAAAGTTAATCACTATAATGAATATAAATTTTATAAAGTGTAATAAGTACACGTGTAATACGCAGGTTGTCCATGTTATTAAATGAGGAAAGACTTACTCATCTTAAACAGCTTGAAGCTGAGAGTATTCACATCATTCGCGAAGTTGCTGCCGAGTTTGAAAATCCGGTTATGCTTTATTCAATCGGTAAAGATTCAGCAGTTATGCTGCATTTAGCACTGAAAGCGTTTTATCCTGCAAAACTTCCATTCCCGCTACTTCATGTAGATACCGGCTGGAAATTCAAAGACATGATCAAGTTCCGTGATAACATGGCCAAAGAACATGGCTTTGATCTGATCGTGCATCAGAACAAAGAAGGTCGTGATGCGGGCGTAAACCCATTCGACTATGGTAGCTCTAAATATACTGACATTATGAAAACCCAAGGTCTGAAACAGGCACTGGATAAATATCAGTTTGATGCTGCTTTCGGTGGTGCACGTCGTGACGAAGAAAAATCACGTGCCAAAGAACGTGTTTATTCATTCCGTGACTCTAAACACCGTTGGGATCCGAAAAACCAGCGTCCAGAACTTTGGAATCTTTATAACGGTAAAGTGAACAAAGGCGAAAGTATTCGTGTATTCCCGCTGTCTAACTGGACTGAGCTGGACATCTGGCAATATATCTATCTTGAAAATATCAAACTTGTTCCATTGTACTTAGCTGCTGAACGTCCAGTCGTTGAGCGTAATGGTACGCTGATCATGGTTGATGATGAGCGCATGCGCCTGAATCCAGGCGAAGTGCCACAAATGAAATCGGTTCGTTTCCGTACTTTAGGTTGTTACCCATTAACAGGTGCGGTTGAATCAACTGCAACAACTTTACCGGAAATTATCCAGGAAATGCTTTTAGCGACCACATCTGAACGTCAAGGCCGTATGATCGACCATGACGAAGCAGGTTCGATGGAAAAGAAAAAGCAGGAAGGTTACTTCTAAGAGAAATCTCACCCTAAGAATCTCCTTGCGCAGCAGTGCTGCTCACCCTCTTTATAAAAGAGGGGCTTCCAAGGCGGATTTAGAGGGATTAAAAGAAACCGATTTCAACGTATTTGTGGAGCTATGAGCGATGTCTCACCAATCAGAACTTATTAGCCAAGACATTTTGGCTTATTTGAAACAGCACGAAAATAAAGACTTATTGCGTTTCCTGACTTGCGGTAACGTGGATGATGGTAAATCTACTCTTATCGGCCGTCTGCTTTATGATTCAAAACTGATTTATGAAGATCAGCTGCAAGCCGTGACTCGTGACTCTAAAAAAGTGGGTACTACTGGCGATGCACCTGACTTGGCGCTTCTTGTAGATGGTCTGCAAGCTGAACGTGAGCAGGGTATTACGATTGACGTAGCTTACCGTTATTTCTCTACTGAAAAACGTAAGTTCATCATTGCCGACACCCCAGGGCACGAACAGTACACTCGTAACATGGCAACTGGTGCGTCTACTGCGGATCTTGCAATTATCCTGATCGATGCGCGTTACGGTGTTCAGACTCAAACACGTCGTCACTCATTTATTGCGAGCCTTCTAGGTATTCGTAATATTGTGGTTGCAGTGAACAAAATGGACTTGGTTGAATTCTCTGAAGCACGCTTCAATGAAATTCAGGCTGAGTACAACAAGTTCGTGGATCAGCTGAGCGATCGTAAACCTGAAAATATTGTATTCACGCCAATTTCTGCATTGAACGGTGATAATGTTGTAAACAAATCACCAAATACGCCGTGGTACCAAGGTCAGACCTTAATGGAGACTTTGGAAACTGTAGAAATTACACGTAATACCAGCAAAGACGAATTCCGTTTCCCAGTTCAGTACGTTAACCGTCCTAACCTCGACTTCCGTGGTTTCTGCGGTACGATCGCACTGGGTGAAGTAAAAGTTGGTGATGAAATTGTTGCGCTGCCATCTGGCAAGAAATCAACAGTGAAAGAAATTGTCACTTTTGACGGTAATCTGGATCATGCTGTAGCTGGTCAAGCTGTTACTTTAACGCTAAATGATGAAATTGATATTTCACGTGGTAACGTGTTGGTGAAAGCTGGCGAACAACCACTGATTTCACGTTCTGCTCGCGCATCTGTGGTATGGATGAACGACCAGCCGCTGGTGGTTGGTAAACTTTATAATGTGAAGTTTGGTACTCAAACGATTCCTGCAAAAGTTGCGAAAATTAACTACCGTACCAATGTCAATACATTGGAAAAACTACAAGTAGAGCAGCTGGATCTGAATGCAATTGCTGATGTGACCATCGAATTTGATGCGCCAGTGGTATTTGACCGTTATCAAGATAGCCGTTACACAGGTTCATTCATTTTCATCGACCGTCTAAGCAACGTGACTGTTGGTGCGGGTATGGTTGAAGCTGCGGTGGAATGGACTGCACATAACGAGCCTGTGACTGCTGAAGCACGTGCTGCACGTTTAGGCCAAAAACCTGCTGCGGTCACTGTAACTGCGAAAGCACTGGAAAATACACAAGCACTTGAAAGCCTGTTGATTCAACAAGGTGTGGTTGCGATTGCGAAAGCGGGTCTAACTGCTGAACAGGTTGCACTTGTACGTGAAACTGGTGTGGTGGTGATTACTGACCTTGCAGAAGGTACAGATGTGACTTACGCACAAGAAGCAGTTGAAGAACTTGCTGAGAAAATTGTGGAATTGATTCGTCTATAAGACTAGATTGATTCCTAGAAAGACCCGCTGTAAGGCGGGTTTTTTATTGCCTGAATTTTGAATGTTTGAAAATCATTCGGTTATTCAAAATGTGATCTTTCAATTTATATGTAGCTTTATACAATGCTCCGTAGATGGGGGAATGTATGAAAAAATTATTATTACTAGTTGGACTATGTGTAGCTTTTGGAGCAGAAGCCAAGCAGAGCAGCCAAAGTACGGAAGCAATTAAACAGAAGATTATTCAACAGTCGATTGAAAGCTATCCGGGAAATTGTCCTTGTCCATACAATACAGCGCGTAATGGTAGTCGTTGCGGCAAGCGTAGTGCTTATAACCGTGCTGGTGGTTATGCACCGTTTTGCTATCCGGAAGATGTCAGTGATCGGATGGTGCGAGAATATAAAAGTTAAAATTTAAGTTGAGGGACTAAGATTATAAATCATCTATTTTTATACATTTAGATAAGACAGTAACTATAAAAAAAGTTCCTAGTTAATTGTTGTAATCTCCACTGAGAAAATGGG
>NZ_DFDO01000309.1:0-10021 GCF_002367915.1 Acinetobacter sp. UBA3025 | reverse complement strand
CTCCACTGAGAAAATGGCTTTATAAGGAAGGATTTTTTCACAAGTATTTCTTGCCTATTTTTTCTTCTTAAATTTAACTTTTATTGCTTCACTTGAAATAAATTCAATATTATCTATGATAAGATATATCTTAATTAAATTTAAGATATATCTTTTGTATGTCTAGAACTTTTGATTTTGCATTAATAGAAGAGCGAGAAAACTCTCTAAAACCTCGCAAACGCCTCTTTGAAGCAGGCGAAATGAAACTGCTTGTGCTGCATTTTATTGCTCAAGCGCCCAAGTACAGCTATGACATTATTAAAGAAGTGGCTGCTTTGGTTGGTGGGAGCTATAAGCCGAGTACAGGCACGATCTGCCCGACGATTAACTATCTTGAAGAACAGCAATATACCCAAGTGATCATGAGTGTGGATGAACGTAAGCAATATCACATTACTGATAAAGGTCGTGAGCATCTGAAAGATAATCAGGAAACTCTACAAAGAGTTCTTAGCCGTTTTGAAACCCGTCGCCGCATTCAAGAAGATGAGCGCTATATCGATATCCATAATTCAATTGAAAGCCTGAAAGCTTCACTACGATTTAAACTGCAAAATGAACTTCGTCCAGAGCAGATCAGTGATATTGCTGCCCAGATTGAACAGGCTGCAATTAATATCCGTCAACTGTAGGAGCGGGACATGAAACAACATCAATATGAAGTGACTGTTAAACATCTGGCTGATGCTCAAGGTAATCCATCCACTTATACTGAGGAGCTACAGTTTCAGGTGGGTAATCACGATGACATCTTTAAAATACTGGAAAAACTTCAAGCCAGTCAGTTGTTGGATGGGGAAAGTACCAAGGCATTTGCTGTTGGCTTAAAACTGTTTAGTGAAGTCATGCTGGAAAATAAAGAATTACCACTCTTCAAGGAATTCATGCCGCAATTTACCCAGTTTATGAAATCCCTGAAACAGACAGTAAAAGCGCAAAGTGAAAAACAGTAAGTATTCTAAAGGTCATTTATGAAAAAGAATCTCCCAAAATTTCACCCAAAACATCTGAACTGGTTAATGCCCTTAATCCTTTCCGGCATTATGA
Source organism: Acinetobacter sp. UBA3025 (assembly GCF_002367915.1). NCBI lineage: Bacteria > Pseudomonadati > Pseudomonadota > Gammaproteobacteria > Moraxellales > Moraxellaceae > Acinetobacter > Acinetobacter sp. UBA3025. The sequence continues at coordinate 8,932 of NZ_DFDO01000309.1, read as the reverse complement.
GCGGTGCGATTTCCTGCTTTAATATGCTGCTGAATAAAGGTTGGAGCGATGCGTTTATCTCGCTATGGTTACATGCTTGGGGGCTGTCATGGCTGGTGGCATTTCCACTGATTCTGCTTGTATTGCCGCTGGTACGCAAATTCCTGATGCAGTTTGTGCAGATGTCAGATCAATCTGCTAAATAAGAAATTGCTTATTCGAATCAGTCGGAATCGGATGACTTATTCAGAACTTGAGACAAAATAGATTTCATTTCAGACAAGCTTTTCACACCCGCAATACGATGAATAATCTGGCTATTTTTAAAGATTAGAGTGGAAGGCAAGCCATAGACATTATAGCGTAAGGTCAGAATCGGTGATTGATCGACATTGATTTTACCGAACTTAATTTCTGGATCATGCCCAGCATATTGTGTTGTCAGTTCCTCAAAAACTGAAAAATTCTGTACGCAGGGCTTGCACCAGTCAGCATAGAAACGGATCACAGCAAAGCCTTCAAACCATTCGAAGTCACTGTAATTATCTTCATTGTAGGGGATGACTGCTGACATGAATTTGCTCTCATCATTTCAAAATTAAGATTTAAACCAGCTCATAGTGAGTTCAGCCTGACCGGTATTCTCATCGATTCCTTGATTGATCACCTTAAAACCCTGCTTTTGGTAAAAATGAACTGCTGATGTATTTGCAGCATAGACATTTAAATGCAGCTGATTACATTGCTGTTTTAAGAAATTAACTAAACGGCGGCCATAGCCAGCACCTTGCTGCTCAGGATCAATGAAAAGTGCAGCTAATATATTTTCCGATTTTAATAATGAAACAAAGCCAAGCACCGTATGATTTTCTTTAAGGACATAGTTTTCTGCCAGAGGTAGGTATTGATCCCGCATTGGAAGCAGCTGATTTTCCCAATAACTAGCAGGAATAAAATCATGTGCCTTTAAAGAAGCTTTGAACCAGATTTCAAGAATAGCGTCGATATCCTCGGTTTTCGCTTTTGTAATTATTGTCATCAGTGGTCTTATATCAATTTACTAAATAGGCAGCTGATTATACATAAGTCCATGCTGTTTCAATCCATAGCATTTCTATGTTCAAATAAGTTCGAAAAATACGAAACGTGAATATTAGGGAAAGAATCCATGACGCAACATAGCATGCAACAAGTCATCATTACAGAACCAGGTGATGTAGAGAAACTCGCTTATGAAACCGTTGCCATCCCTGAACCTAAAGCAGACGAAGTGCTAGTCAAGGTACATGCTTTCGGGATTAACCGTCCGGATATCTTGCAGCGTCAGGGCTTGTATCCAATGCCTAAGGGAGTGACTCCGGTACCGGGTCTGGAAGTTGCCGGTGAAGTGGTTGCAGTCGGGAGTAAAGTAAGCCAGTTTAAAGTAGGTGACAAAGTCTGCGGTCTGACCAATGGCGGTGGTTATGCAGAATATAGCGTCGTGCCTGAAAGCCAGACTTTAAACATTCCTGAAGGTGTGAGTTTTGTACAGGCTGCGGCGATTCCGGAAACCTTTTTCACTGTTTGGGCAAATGTGTTCCAGATGGGTAAGGCTAAGGCAGGAGAGACTGTACTGATTCATGGCGGAACTAGCGGAATCGGAACCACGGCCTTAATGCTGTGCAAATCTCTAGGCATCAAAACCTTCGCGACAGCAGGCAGTGATGAAAAAATTCAGGCGATTTCACATCTGACCACAGGAATCAATTACAAGACCCAAGACTTTGAGCAGGTCATCAATGAAGCTACGGATAATGCCGGTGTAGATGTGATTCTGGATATGGTGGGTGCGCCGTACCTAGAGAAAAATCTGAATCTGCTGCGTCGTGATGGCCGTCTGGTGTATATCGCCTTCCTGGGTGGTGCTAAGGCTAAGGATGTAAAATTGGGTCAAATCATGATGAAACGTTTGACCATTACCGGCTCCACCATGCGTGCACGCAATACGGCTGAGAAAGCTGAAATTGCCCAAGGACTGAAAGAGCATGTGACACCACTCTGGGCAAAAGGTGAATGTTTACCGATGATCTATCAAACCTTCAAGTTTGACCAGATTCAGGATGCGCATGCAGCGATGGATACAGGTGAACATATTGGTAAGATTGTGGTGGAAATCATCTAATTATTCTTGTGATAGAAATGCTAAAAGCCAACTTTTGTTGGCTTTTATTTTGCATAAAAAACGATAACTAATTTAAATTAATTGCTTGAAATAGGGATATAAATTTTAAAAAACGGTAAAAAGTGTCGGTTGTTCGACACAACCTGTCAAAACTGAGGAGTAAATTAGCGCTTAAATATAATCTGACTAAATTGTTTGGTATTAGATGAAATGTCACGTATTAAAAGGAAGTATATTATGAAGATAGTGTCGACCCCTTATACGCATGAACATGGCTTTCGTGCATTGAAGCGTTTGCATAAAGCGATTATCCGTAATCAGTTACTTCGTTCCGACTTACACAAGCTGTATCAAGCCATGTTGCATCTGGAACGCTATATGGAACGGCTGAGCCACTCACACCGAAACCACACTACAAACGTCGTAAAAAATCTTAAATACCCCTTGCCTATTAGCCTTAAGTTGAAGTGAATAACTCTAATCTCCTTTTTATTTGGCTGTATAATTTTCCCATAATTTAAAAATTCTAAGCAGATGATTCATTGTGCTGCACAAGCGGCATGAAGAGGGTATTTATGAAGGGCAATGCGTCAACGCATGAGCGCCTCGCAGACCGTTTGGCAAATATTTTAACCAAACTTAATATAGGGCATCAGTTGAGTGTACAGGAGCTGGCACGAGAATTTCAGGTCAGCACCCGTACCATTGAGCGTGATTTTGTTCGTCTGAATGCGTATTTACCGCTCATACAGGATGAAAATACCAAACGCTATTATCTTGAGCCTTCATATTTAGGGCGTTTCAAGTTACAGGATATCCAGAATTTTGCACAGTTGTCCGGAATCAGTGAGCTGTATCCGGCACTGGATATGTCTTTTATTCGTGAATTGTTGGATGAGCGGGCAAATCAGGTATTTTCGGCAAAAGGCTATTATTTTGAAGATGCCAAACAGTTTGCCGAGCATTTCAAGTTGCTTGCAGGGGCGATCTACAAACGGCAGCAGATTGAGCTGCAATATTCCGATCAGGTACGGATCATCCAGCCATATCGATTGATTCATCATCATGGCATCTGGTATCTGGCCGGTGTCACTGAAGCTGAGCTTAAAACCTATCGTTTAAGTCAGTTGCAGGAAGTTAAACTGGTTTTTGAAAATGAAAGCTTTGAGCATGATCCTGAAGTTCTGAAAATGCTGGCAGATGAAGACAGCATCTGGTTTGGCCAGCAAAAACAGCAGGTTTTGATGAAGGTGCAACCTGAAGTCACGGTATTTTTTAAAGAGCGCCGTTTATTTCCGGAACAGCAGATCGAACAGGAATCAGAGTCTGGAGAATTGTTGATTAGTTGTCAGATTCGTCATGAAATGCAGTTGCTGCCACTGGTACGTTACTGGCTACCACATGTAAAGATCATTAAACCGATTCATTTTCAGGAAAAACTGGAACAGGATCTGGAAGGTTATTTACGCTCTGCTGGATAATATTTTGAAAGTAGAGCAGGTTGGCGAATGCTTATAGAATTCTATTGAGAATTAGATTTAGCAAATTACAGGCATAAAAAAACCAGCTTTCGCTGGGTTCTTTATTTGCACCATCTTCAGTAGTAGAAGAATGGTGCCCGAGGCCAGACTCGAACTGGCACGCTTTGTGGGCGGGGGATTTTAAATCCCCTGTGTCTACCGATTTCACCACTCGGGCTTTAACAAGATTGGAGGCGGAGGTCGGAATCGAACCGGCGTCCACGGAGTTGCAGTCCGCTGCATGACCACTCTGCCACCCCGCCGCGTCTTGTTGATGCGTATATTATCAAGCTCTGAAAAAAAAACAATAGGATATTCATTTGTATGCGCATAAAAACAGCATATGGCGGAAAATATTCAGAATTATCATGTAGAATGTGCAAAATTGATTCATATCAACACTTGGGAGAAGTGCCGTGGCATTAGTTCTAGACGGTCGTGCATTAGCGAAGCAAATTGAAGCTGACTTGTTAACTCGCGTAGAAGCGCTGAAAGCAAAGTCAGGTCGTACTCCAATTCTTGCGACTATTTTGGTGGGTGACGATGGCGCATCTGCAACTTATGTACGTATGAAAGGCAATGCTTGCCGCCGTGTTGGTATGGATTCATTAAAAGTTGAGCTTCCAAAAGAAACGACTACTGAAGAATTGCTTGCTGAAATTGAAAAATTGAATGCAAATCCGGATGTTCACGGTATTCTTTTACAACACCCAGTACCTGCGCAAATTGATGAGCGTGCTTGTTTCGATGCAATCTCGCTTGAAAAAGACGTAGATGGTGTGACTTGTCTGGGCTACGGTCGTATGGCGATGGGTGAAGCAGCTTACGGTTCTGCTACTCCTGCAGGTATCATGACCATCCTGAAAGAAAACAATATTGAAATCGCAGGTAAACATGCGGTAGTGGTTGGTCGTTCTGCGATTCTGGGTAAACCAATGGCAGCAATGTTGCTTGAAGCGAATGCTACAGTGACCATTTGCCATTCACGTACTCAAAACCTGCCTGAATTTGTAAAACAGGCTGACATCATTGTGGGTGCGGTGGGTAAAGCTGAACTGATCCAGAAAGACTGGATCAAACCAGGTGCAGTGGTTGTAGATGCTGGTTTCCACCCACGTGATGGCGGCGGTGTAGGCGATATTCAATTAGTTGGTATCGAAGAAGTTGCTTCTGCTTATACCCCAGTTCCGGGTGGTGTAGGTCCTATGACGATTACAACTTTAATTCGTCAAACTGTAGAAGCTGCTGAGAAAGCTTTGGGTTAATTGAAATTTTAATTAGTTACGGCGGAGTTGTATCGTCGTGACTATAGATGTAAGAAGCTCATTCGTTACTTTTGTTTCGGCAAAAGTAACCAAAACCATTTGTCATTCGCAGAACTCGTCATATTTCTTTTGCGTGGTTGATGTGTCGCAAAAACAGGACGAATTAGATTTCAGTCTGCCTCGAACAGCTGCGAATGACGTGGTCATGTATCCGATTAATGTATAAATTCCAATAAAGATATTTTCGCATCAAGGCTTTCTTCATGAGCTGTACTTTCCAATTTCCTAAAGCCCCTGAGCATTTACTTCAAGCCTTACACCAAGTTATTCCTAATTGTGAACTGATGGCACAGCAGCTACCAGAAACACCGATTTCACTCTGGCTGATTCCACCAGTCTTTCCGACAGACAAACTAGATGATGAAGTGATTCGCCGGATCTGGAATGATACGCCGTACTGGATCTTCTGCTGGGCATCTGGACTGGCAATGGCACAGTGGTTGCTGGCAGAGCCACATCATGTCAAAGACAAGGTGGTACTGGATTTTGGTGCTGGTTCCGGTGTAGTTGCTATTGCAGCGAAAATGGCAGGAGCCAAACGTGTGATCTGTTGTGATATCGATCAGGTCAGTCTGAATGCCTGTCGTGCCAATGCTGAGCTAAATGATGTTGAGCTGGAATATCTGGATGATCTCTATAAAGCAGAACAGGTGGATATACTGCTAGCGGCAGATGTACTCTATGATCAGTGCAACCGTTTCTTCCTGGATGAATTCCTGAAATTTGCACCCGAGGTCTGGGTGGCAGATAGCCGGGTGAAAAACTTTAGTCATCCACAATATCTCAAACTGGATGAACGCAGTGCAACCACTTGGCCAGATCTGGATGAATCACCAGAATTCCGCAATGTCAACTTTTATCGAACTAAATAACATCCAAGAATTGAAAAAGAAAAAAGGGCATCAAGCCCTTTTTTTATGCTCTGTTTTTATGAGCAGGTATAGCGAATCACACGTACAGTGGTAGGGCGGGCTTCTAATGCCTCTCGGGCACCCGGATTTTCACTGTTATATAAATCAGGTGTATTACTCAAACTGATCTGGGTGCGACTATCCCCGAGTTGACGGCCATACTGAACCTGTTCAGGAGTTGGGTTAACTATTTCCTGACTGTTGATAATCTGGATATTATAGCTTTTAGTGGTTCCAAGGACTTGTCTGCAAGCAGCCTGTAATCTGTTCTCATCCTGACTTGGTCGTCCAGCTAATGTATAGCTTAAGGTTGCAGAATTTTCTGAACGTTCCAGAATTTCATAACCGGTCTGACCGTTAAATTGTTGAGGTGCCGTCTGACATGCTGTCAGGCCTAAAGTGCCGATAGTTAAACCGAGTAAAAAAACTGTTTTTTTCATCATGATGATTTCCTGTATTTTTATCAGACAAGTATGCCATAGCAACGAAATAGCGGAATGGCAGTAAACATAAAATTCCAATAAAAAAGCTTTCCGAATGTTTCCATCCGGAAAGCTCCTAAAGCAATACAGTTACTTAGTCATCAGTAATCATGCTGTGCTTTTTAGTGTCTTTCATAAAGACATAAGTGAGCAGCGACAGGCCAATCATAAAAGTAATGTAATAGAAGAAGTAGTTTTCATGGCCGGCATTTTTAAAGCTTAAAGCCACCAGTTCTGCTGTACCCCCAAATAGTGTATTGGCAATCGCATAAGGCAAAGCTACGCCTAAGGCACGGATATGGGCAGGGAATAGCTCAGCTTTCACTACGGCATTAATCGCTGTGTAACCAGTCACAATCACCATACCACTCATACATAACATGAATGCGGTTGTTGGGTTGGTAGTTGAGCCTAAGCCATTAAAGATAGGAATGGTAAATAGTACACCAAGCACACCAAAAGCAATCATGATTGGCTTACGGCCGATCTTGTCAGAAAGTGCACCAATCACAGGTTGCAAGAGCATGAATACAAAGATCGCAAGAGTCGTGATTTCAGTCGCTGTGGTTTTTTCAAATCCTGAGGTGTTCACCAGATATTTCTGCAAATAAGTAGTGAAAGTATTGAAAGCTAAAGTACCACCTGCAGTTAGCATGATCACGGTAAATGCCTGTTTAGGATATTTAGTGAATAAAGCTAAGGCACCGGATTTAGGGCCACCTTTTTTCGCCTGTTCAACAGCCTGTTTTGAAGATTGCGTTTCTACCAGACCGCGACGGATCCAGAACACCACAATCGCTAAGAATGCACCAATCAGGAAGGGAATACGCCAGCCCCATTCAGTGAGTTGTGCTTCAGTCAAAGTGCGTTGTAGGAAGATCAAGACACAGAGTGCCAATAGTTGACCTGAGATCAGGGTCACATACTGGAAGCTTGAATAGAAACCACGATGATTTTTACCTGCCATTTCAGTCAAGTAAGTGGCACTTGAACCGTATTCACCACCTACACTCAAACCTTGTAACAAACGAGCAAATAACAGCAGCGCAGGGGCGAGCATGCCCACTGAATCATAGGTGGGTGCACAGGCAATAATCAAGGAACCTACACACATTAGAGAAACGGATAGGGTCAAACCTGCTTTACGACCTTTGCGGTCAGCGTAAATTCCCATAATCCATGCGCCAATCGGACGCATCAAGAAACCAAGTGCGAATACAGCAGCAGCCTGAAGAAGTTTGACGGTATTGTCGCCATTAGGGAAGAACTGTGAAGCGAAATATAAGGTAAAGGCTGCATAAACATACCAGTCGTACCATTCGACCAGGTTACCTGCAGAACCACCGAGAATAGATTTAACCCGTGTTTTACGATCAAGCTGCGGTGTAGCAGCTTCAGGAAGTGGCTGATTCACAACATTGCTCCAAAGGAATGCTGTAAAACACATCTTTTTTAAATTTTCATTGCTATAAAATCTAAAAAGTTATGTTTTAGTGAGAGAGAAAGTGAGGAGATTTCATATACTTATACGCCTCCAAGTTTTCTCTTTTTATAGGACTTTAGTCTTAATAAATAATGTAGTTTTCAAATATTTTTATAAAACATAAATTTACCATTTGTTTAGAGTAATTGCTTGATTTTTATATTGGATTAACTGGTTAAATGCTGTTCTTTAAGGAGATTAATGAACAGTAAATGTGGTTTTTTATTTAGATGTAAAACAGATTAAACGATTGGCTTTAACCTTATCTTAAGGTAATAAAAAAGGCCGCTTACGCGACCTTTTTAAAATTAAATCAGCAATTAAGCAGATTTAACCGCTTCAAGAAGTTCAGCTTGGCGTTTTTTCAATGCTTCTGGAAGGCGATCGCCCAATTTGTTGAACAATTCAGTGTGGCTTTCAAGTTCTTTGATCCATTGATCTTTGTCTTGAGAAGTTACCAGGTCAAACTGTTCTTTAGTGAAATCAGAACCAGTCCAGTTTAGCTGTTCGTAAGTAGGTACGCGGCCGATTGGAGTTTCAACAGCATCAGCACGACCTTCACAACGATCGATGATCCACTCAAGAACACGCATGTTTTGACCGAAACCAGGCCATACGAAGTTACCTTCAGCATCACGACGGAACCAGTTCACGTTGTAGATACCAGGAAGTTTGTTACCAGCAGCAGCAGCTTTTTCGCCAACTTTCTCACCCATTTCTAACCAGTGAGTGAAGTAGTCAGCCATGTTGTAGCCAGCAAATGGAAGCATCGCAAACGGATCGCGACGAACGATACCTTGTTGACCAACAGCAGCAGCAGTCGTTTCAGAACCCATGGTTGCAGCTTTATAAACACCATCAACCCAGTCAAATGCTTCTGAAATTAGAGGCACTGTGTCTGCACGGCGACCACCGAAGATGAACGCTGAAATTGGAACACCCGCTGGATTTTCCCAATCAGCATCGATAGAAGGGCATTGACCCGCAGCAACGGTGAAGCGAGCATTCGGGTGAGCTGCTTTTTCTTCGCCAGTGTGTGGTTGACCTTTCCAGTTAGTCAGGTTTGCAGGT
>NZ_DFDO01000212.1:0-24470 GCF_002367915.1 Acinetobacter sp. UBA3025 | reverse complement strand
CATAAAACAAGAGGAAGCTCAAATGAGCTTCCTCTTGTGAAAAATTGTGGGACAGCAATGGGACTTCTCCTCCCTTTAAAAAAGGGAGGTCGGGAGGGATTTTTAAATTACCGCCAACACACTTACCGCTACTGGCGCCAATACAGATAAAATAAAACCGCTCACCATGGCATGTGGAATAAAATCATTGCCACAGGCCTGTTTGACCATGGGTAAAGTCACATCCATCGCAGTCGCACCTGCAGCAGAAATTGCTGATCTTGGGTAACGCCAGCCGGCACAATACATCAGTAAAATCGCAAAAATTTCCCGAAATAGGTCATTCATCAGGGCAATACTACCCAGTTCTGCATTTCTCAGTTCTGTGACGACAACACCCGACATGGAATAAAAACCATAACCTTGCGACAGCATAATCAGGTCTTTTAAATGAATATCTGGATTCCAGAAAGAATAGACAATTGCTGCCACGCATGAACCAGCAATACAACCTGCCGGAACCAGCAGGATTTTCCAGTTCAACCATGAGCGATCAAGTGGTGAATAGGCAAGATCCAGTCCAATCAGAAACATAAAGACCAGTAATAAATGCCAGGTGCTGATTTGAATAGAAAGACCCATTTGAGTGGAACTATAATGCAGCAAGTAGCCAGCGGCTAAGGCGAAGAACGCATAACTGATATTGATCAGTGATTTAATCACTAGCTCAGTGGAGACTCGTCCAGAAGAAGGTTGAAAATCTGCCCATTTAAAGAGCAGATAACAACAGCCAAATGCCCCAATAGAGGTGAGAAAAGCAATTGTAATAGAGGTATTTAGAATCTGAGCAGGATGAGGTAATTCCGCTAAAAGTTCAGAAAACTCAAAAGCGATGGCAATCAGTAAGATATAACTAAAATAAGGAAGAACCTTAAAGCAGATTTTTGTGAAGGGAGCAGGAAGCCGTTTCGCAAAAACAAAGCCAAGTGCTAAACAGACCAGAAGTTGGGATACTAACCAAAGCGATTGCATAATAAAAAAGTATGATAAATCAGTCTTTATTATGCCATCGCTAGCACTATGTATGTGAAGGGCTTTTAACTGGCTTTATTTAAAAAATAGTAATCTGCCGCATTAAGGGTTTTGATTTTGAGCCAGTATTTCCAGGTATAGGTAGGCCATAAGGCAAAATTTTTCCCACCTTCCTGTTGATACCAGCTGACACAGCCAGATTGCCAGACCGTATTGTCCAGCATATGTTGGACATCCTGGTTGAATTTTTCCTGTACCTGATCTTTGACCACAATTGCATCACTATGTGATTGATCCACTAGGGCGATCATTTGCAGGATATAACTTACTTGCGCTTCAATCATGAAAAGGACTGAATTATGTGCCAGCACAGTATTTGGCCCTAATAACTGGAACAGGTTCGGAAAACCTTTCACACAGATTCCATAATAGCTTTCGGCACCATCTTTCCAGACATCATTTAAGTGAATGCCATTCAGGCCAGTGCAGTCAAAATTTTTCAGATAAATTCTTGGATCAGTAATAAATCCGGTACCGTAGATCAGGCAGTCAATCGGACGTTCTTTACCATCTACTGTAATAATACTGTTTTCAGTCACTTCACAAATGCCTTCAGTAACCAGTTCCACATTTTTACGGTTAAAGGTAGGGAAATATTGATTAGACACCAGAATCCGTTTACAGCCCATGATGTAGCCTGGAGTTAACTTCTTAGCAGTTTCCTTGTCCTTGACCTGATAGCGAATATAAGCTTCAGCCAGTTTCTGAGCATATTTCATGACAGTTGGTTTAACGATAGGCACCACGCGTGATTCATTGGACCAGTACAGGCGAATCCGGTGTAACTTGCGGAACCATTCATATTTGGAAAATAGCTTTTTTTCCAGGTCATGATATAGGCGCTCATCCCGTGGAATAACCCAAGCCGCAGTACGTTGCAAGACATAGAGCTGTTTGCATTCGGGTGCAATTTCAGGGATATATTGAATTGCACTGCCACCAGTCCCAATCGATGCAACATTTTTTCCCTTGAGATCATAATGATGATCCCAGTGAGAAGAGTGAAAGATTTTACCCTTAAATTTTTCAATGCCCGTAATATGAGGAATTTGAGGAACATGTAAAGGACCAGAGGCAAATACTATAAACTGGGCTTCCAGAATGCTTTGATCATGCAGATGGATTTGCCATAAGCATCGGTCTTGCTGATAATGAACCCCGAGTACTTCGGTATTCAGCCGAGCAAAAGCCCGAAGATTATAATCACTGACTAAATCTTGAATATAGCTAAAAATTTCCGGTGCTTCGGCATAGCGTTTTGACCAGTCAGTTTTGGGGGCAAAAGAAAGGGAATACATATGTGATTGCACATCACAGGCTGCTCCCGGATACTGATTATCGCGCCAGGTTCCACCAAAATCGCTATCTTTTTCTAAAATAATAAAATTATGGATGCCTTGCTGCTGTAAACGTATTGCCATCGCTATCCCGCCAAAACCGGCACCGATAATGGCCACTTTGGTATAAGGATGATTATGGTTAAGGCTTGTATTGTCCAGCATCTTCGCATTCCTTGCTTATTTTAATAATGGATAATTATCTTGATTTATTAACTGGCTATTAGATATAAAATTGATCTAAACGGCAATAGCCGACTGCTTATTTTTATAGTACAACTAGAGCTATCACATTGTATTTGTATGGTTATGAAACGTTCTGTTCTCAGTCTGATGTATCTGATCCAGGGCATGCGCAAGGCTGGCATAGAGGTCGATCAAAAACTGCAAAATATCGGCTTGCGTGTTGATGCGCTTGATCCGACTTCAATTATTCACCCAAGCGTGGAATATGATGTGCTCAAGGTGGTAGGTCAGGATATCCAGCCAGAACAGGGTTTATTGATCGGCCAGCATTATGCATTGGCAGGTTACGGGCCTTTGTTGATGTTGCTGGTGACCAGTCCAACCGTACGGGATGCGATGCATCAGGTAATTCGTTTTCAGCAATTGACGCATCTTACCGGTCAGTTGGGACTGGAGCAAAGTGAGTACCGCAGTGCGATTTGCTATTATCCCAAGAAAACGGAAGATCATCTGGGAATGCTGGTCGCGCAAGCTGAGATTTCAGGTACATTCAAGTTTATTCGCGATATCTACAAGATGATGGGTTTGTCCAAACCTGACCTGCAGATTGAACTGCCTTTCGCCGCACCGGAACAACCTGCTACCCAGAAAATCTATCATGATTATTATGGAACACAGGTACAGTTTGATGCTGCAAGAGCTGCATTCTGGTTTGATGAGGCTATTCTGGATATCCGGATTCCTTCAGCAGATGCGGAGACCTTTGCAGTGTATGAAGCAAAGTGTCTAGCTGAACTGGAACGTCTGGCGGAAGATGCGGATGTCCCGACTGTGGTACAGCGAGTACAGGATTATCTGGAGCTGCAAACCGGTTTGATGCCGAGTATGGCTGAAACGGCTCAAGCTCTGAATATTCCAGAACGTACTTTACGCCATCAATTACAGCAGTTCGATACCAGTTATAAACAGATTCGCGAAGAGATTATTAAAGATAAAGCTTTGCGACTCATTGAATATAAACAGTATTCGATTGAAATGATTGCAGAGTTATTGGGTTATTCCGAACCGGCTGCTTTTAACCATGCCTTTAAGCGCTGGTTTGGGCAAAGTCCTCGGCAATATATAAAATAGCCTAAGTTAGTTAATGCCAAAGTGTTATAGTGTGCGTTCTAAACTCCGCTATAATTAAATAGATCCTGAATAGTACGAAACCTATGTCCGATTTTAATTCACAGCACAGCACCGCTTTTAGTCCGATCTCTCCTGCAGAACGTTATGCACAGGCTTTGTCTTCAGGACAGTTTATGCCTGATGATGCACAGGCCATGGCAGTACATGAGCTGAATCGTACCTGGCTGGAATTAATTCAGCGTTTTAAAGCTTCTAAGAAGGCCTTTCGCCGTTTCCGTCGTCAGACTTCGCCAAAAGGTGTATACATGTGGGGTGGAGTAGGTCGTGGCAAGACCTGGCTCATGGATCAGTTTTATGAGTCGATTCCATTTCGCCGTAAAACCCGTATGCACTTTCACCACTTTATGCAGCATGTGCATCGTGAGTTAAACAAGCTTTCAGGCCAGCGCAATCCGTTGGATCTGGTAGCGGATCAGATTTATAAAGATGCTGTGGTGATCTGCTTTGATGAATTTTTTGTATCTAACGTCACCGATGCCATGATCCTGAGTGATCTGTTCCAGAAGCTGTTTGAACGTGGCATTACGCTAGTAGCGACTTCGAACATTGCACCGGATGGTTTATATAAAAACGGGATTCACCGTGACCGTTTTCTGCCAACCATTGAAATGGTCAAGAAAAACTGTGTCATTCTGAATGTAGATGCTGGTGTGGATTACCGTTTACGTGTCTTAAAGCAGGCGCAATTATTCAAATATCCACTAACGCATGATAATAAAAACTGGTTGGCACATCGCTATACCGCACTGACTCAAACCCAAACCTCTTCTCAAGAACCAATCATCATCAATAACCGCATTGTTGAAACTGTGGCACATACTGAAGATGTGTTGTGGTGTGAGTTCTCTGAACTATGCCTAAAACCGCGTAGTCCGGCTGACTTCATTGAAATTGCGAATATCTACAATACGGTATTGGTCAGCAATGTGCCGCATTTAACCGATTTCCTAAATGATGCCACACGCCGTTTTATTTATCTGGTCGATGAATTTTATGACCGTGGAGTCAAATTACTGCTGACTTCAGAAGATAATATTATTGATCTTTATAAAGGTGAGCGACTGGCTTTCGAAATTGAACGGACTCGTTCACGCTTATTGGAAATGCAGTCAGATGAATATCTGCATTCAGAACATCGCCAGATCGAGAAAATAGCTTCAAGTGAGCCTGAATAAATACAACAAGCGCTGGTCATGACCGGCGCTTTTTTATGCATTCCATTGCGTCAAAGATCGACAAGCTCAGCCAAACATGGCTTAATCTTGATCTAAATATGACCTTGTATAAAAAGAACGGACAACTTTTATTCAAAAATCTGAACTTAAGTCTAATTTCTACATTTCAAAAACTTTATACACTGTCATGAGGGTATTTAGCAGGATGATATTGCATCGTGTGTGACATCATTTAATAAGAATATGAGGGTATTCTTATTAGAAAAATGCTCATTATTTTGCGGTGTGATAGTACTATTCAGCTAGATTTTAATCGGTATACTAGAATCTCTTGTATAAAAAGTAGCAATATCAGGAAAGACAATGACTGCACGTATTCAAAAAGGCAAGTTAGCGATTGCTAAAGAACTTTACGATTTTATCGAAAATGAAGCACTACCAGGTTCTGGTTTGGACAGCGAAACATACTGGAAGAACTTTGAACAAGTCGTTGTTGATCTTAGCCCTAAAAACAAAGCACTTTTGGCTAAGCGTGATGATATTCAAGCTAAAATTGATGAATGGCATCGCAATAACACATTTGAATTACAAGCTTACAAAGCTTTCTTGACTGAAATTGGCTACTTATTACCAGAAGTAGAAGATTTCCAGATCAGCACTGAAAATGTAGACGAAGAGATTGCACTATTGGCTGGCCCACAGCTGGTAGTTCCAGTACGTAATGCACGTTACTGCCTGAACGCAGCGAATGCACGCTGGGGTTCTTTATACGATGCTTTATACGGCTTCGACGTGATCTCTGAAGAAGATGGTGCTGAAAAAGGTAAAGGCTATAACCCGAAACGTGGTGAGAAAGTTATCGCATTCGCGAAAAACTTCTTAAATGAAACATTCCCGCTGGCACAAGGTTCACATGCTGATGCAACCAAATATGCTGTTGAAGGTAATGCACTGGTTGTAACGCTGAAAGACGGATCTACCACAACTGTTGCAGATAACTCTAAATTCGTCGGTTACAATGGCGAAGCTTCTGCACCGACTGAAATCGTACTGAAAAATAACGGCCTGCATGCAATCATCCAGATTGATGCAAACAGCCCAATTGGCCAAACAGATGCAGCAGGCGTAAAAGACGTTGTGCTTGAAGCAGCTGTAACGACGATTCAGGACTTGGAAGACTCTGTTGCAGCAGTTGATGCTGAAGAAAAAGTAGAAGGCTACCGTAACTGGTTAGGCTTGATGAAAGGTACGCTTGAAGAGTCTATCGAGAAAAATGGCAAGACCATTACCCGTAAACTAAATGCTGACCGCACCTTCAAAAATGTTGAAGGCGGTGAGACCAAGGTTCATGGTCGTTCATTGATGCTGCTTCGTAACGTTGGTCACTTGATGACAAACCCGGCGATCCTTGTAGATGGCGAAGAAATTTATGAAGGCATCATGGATGCATTAGTCACTCCATTGCTTTCTGTGGCTGATATCCGTGGTGATAACACGATCAAGAACTCACGTACCGGTTCTATGTACATCGTTAAGCCAAAAATGCACGGTCCAGAAGAAGTCGCATTTGCGGTAGAATTGTTCGAACGTGCTGAACAGGCGCTTGGCTTACCTGCGAAAACCCTGAAAATCGGTATCATGGATGAAGAGCGTCGTACTTCGGTTAACCTGAAAAACTGTATTGCTCAGGCGAAAGACCGTACTATCTTTATTAATACCGGTTTCATGGATCGTACAGGTGATGAAATCCATACCTTCATGGAAGCAGGTCCATTCGTTCGTAAAGGCGAAATCAAAGGGCAAAAATGGTTCCCAGCTTACGAAAACCGCAACGTGATGGTAGGTCTGCAAACGGGTCTACGTGGTAAAGCACAGATTGGTAAAGGCATGTGGCCAAAACCAGACATGCTTTTAGACATGTACAAGACTAAGACTGAGCACCCTGAAGCAGGCGCGAGCTGTGCATGGGTTCCATCTCCAACAGGTGCAGTAATTCACGCGATTCACTACCATCAAATCAATGTAGCGAACCGTCAGCAAGAATTGCTTGCAACTGAAGCGTTGCCTTTAGATGATTTGTTAACTCCACCTCTTGCAACTGATACTAACTGGTCTGAAGAAGAGAAACTAAAAGAACTGGAAAATAACTGTCAAGGTATCTTGGGTTATGTCGTTCGTTGGGTTGATCTGGGTGTAGGTTGTTCTAAAGTTCCAGACATCAATGATGTGGGCTTGATGGAAGACCGTGCAACTTTACGTATTTCTTCTCAGCACGTTGCAAACTGGTTACGTCACGGGATCGTAACGCGTGAACAGGTTGAAGAAGTAATGCAACGCATGGCGAAAATTGTGGATGAGCAAAATGCGAATGATCCACTGTACAAGCCAATGGCTGCTGACTTTGACAACAGCATTGCATTCCAGGCTGCTTCTGATCTGATCTTCAAAGGTGGTGAACAGCCATCAGGCTATACAGAGCCGCTTCTACATGCAGCTCGTTTAAAACTTAAAGGTTATACAGGTAACTAATTCTGTAACTTGAAAAAAAGCCTCTTCGGAGGCTTTTTTATTGCTCTTAAAAAAGATCTAAGGATAAAAATGTTCTTTTGGAAGGTAAACTAACTGATTGAAGCCCTAAAACAGAACAAAGTCAGAGAAGAAAACTTTAATAATAATTATCTGTTAAACAGTAGCTTTATATCTGCCAGTCGCTATTCCTATGAGCGTTTACAGTTCCTCATGCTGGGTAGCTGTAGAGCTTTGGATCATGATATTTAAGACTCAGTTTAATTCGCAATTTTTAATTTCTAAGAATCGTATTTTGGCTGATGTACTGGAAGATTTAAACTGCGATAAAAGAGAATCATGCATCAGTAAGTTCCACTTACTTATAAAGCTAAAGATAAAAGCGTAACAATTCGTCGCTGTCACTTCCATCCTGAAATGGCTCTGCTAAAGTAAAAGCAAATCAATAAATTGCAGGGAAGAACAGCATGGCATATCAAAATTTGGATCAGCAGTTTATTGCGGGTCAGTGGCAACCCGGCCGTTCTCAGAAAATGATTCAGAATTTGAATCCCTACACCCAAGATACGATCTTTACTTTGCAGGCGGCCAGTACTGCAGATGTTGATGCGGCTTATGTGGCAGCTGATAAAGCCTTTCAGCAGAGTGCTATTAAATCAGTAGAGTTAAGACGGCAAATCCTGCAAAAACTACAACATGTGATTCAGGTACGCCAAGATGAAATTATTGACTGGTTAATTCTTGAGTCTGGAAGTACCCGTTTTAAAGCGGGTCTGGAAGTTGGCGCTGCTTTATCCATTATTCAGGAAAGTCAGAAATTTCCGGGGCAGATCAAGACTGAACAGCTGGAGAGCAAAGATCCCCAACGTAAAAGTCTGGTACTGCGTAAACCCTTGGGTGTGATTGGTGTCATTAGCCCATGGAATTTTCCATTTCATTTATCCATGCGTTCGGTAGCAACAGCGATTGCCTGTGGAAATAGTGTGGTACTCAAGCCAGCAAGTGATACGCCAGTGACAGGTGGAACCTTATTAGGAAAACTGTTTGAAGAAGCTGGCTTACCTGCAGGTGTGCTCAATGTGGTATCAGGTGCAGGCAGTGAAATTGGTGACTATTTTGTCGAACATCCGATTCCAAAAATGATCTCATTCACGGGTTCTACAGAAGTCGGACAGAATGTAGGAAGCAAAGCCTTAGCCAGCCCTCGAATTAAACGTCTGGCGCTGGAACTGGGCGGAAATGCGCCACTAGTGATTCTGGATGATGCTGATCTTGATCTGGCAGTAGAACTGACAATCATGGGGCGCTTTATGCATCAGGGGCAAATCTGTATGAGCACCAATCGGGTTATTGTCGATGCGTCTATTCATGATGCCTATGTGGAAAAACTTTTAGAGCGAGTGAAAACTGTTGCTGTGGGTGATCCAAATCTGGAAGAGACCATCATTGGGCCGATCATCAATCAGAGTCAGATCAAAAAACATCAGCAGATTATTCAAAGTGCAAAAGAGCAGGGTGCAGAGCTGGTATACGAAGGGGGGATAGAAGGTAATCTGGTCTATCCACATATCTTTACTGGGGTAGCACCTGAATCTCCATTGGCTCAGGAAGAAAGTTTTGGACCGATTCTACCAGTACTGAAAGCTCGCGATGAAGCACATGCCTTAAAGCTGGCCAATGATACCCGTTTTGGCTTATCCAGTGCGGTTTGTACCTCGAATATTGAACGTGGTATTAATTTTACGGAACAGCTTGATATCGGTATGACCCATATCAATAGTATTAGTGTGGCAGATCAGGCCAATGCTCCGTTTGGGGGAGAGAAAAACTCTGGACTTGGGCGTTTCAATGGACGCTGGATTTTTGAGGAATTCACCCGTACTCACTGGCTGACTGTACCTAGTGAATAATATTAAATGATAGAAACTTATCCATAATCCATACAGGTTTAAGCTTGGCATCAAGCTATAATCAGAATATCAAGTGATCTGTCTGATTAAGCATGTGTGCCAACTTTAAGCCTTTAACTTCACAGCAAATACATGATCTGGGCTTGCCGGAAATTCCCTTTGAATATCCGGAAGAAGTCTATCCGAATTATGCTACCCCCTTGTTATTTCAATCTGATCAAGGTCTGGAATGGCGCTCGGTTAACTTTGGCTTTATTCCCAAATGGGCAGAGGATAAAACGATTGGGACAAAAACCTACAATGCCAGAAATGAAACTTTGCTGCAAAAACCAACCTTTGCAGAAGCGACAGCCAAATGCAAGTTTGGGGTGATTCCCGTCTCGGAATTTTATGAGTCAAAGTATTTTGATAATAAACCACAGCGCTGGGGTGTCAGGCGTAAAGATGGAAAAGCGACCTTTATTGCGGCACTGTATGAAATTGCTCGGGTGCAGGATGAAATCGTACGTTCGGCTAGTATGATTACGATGGATGCAATAGACCATCCCATGATGAAAGAGTTTCATGAGCCGGGGAATATTAAACGTTCAGTTATTGTGATTCCGCACGAACGTTTACATGAATGGCTGAATCTCACGCAACCGGATATTCGCAGCTTTGTACAGGGATTTCCAGTAGAGGAGTTCGAATGTTCACATGTACCAAAAGAAAGAATCAAAAAAGCCAGTCCACAGCTGAACTTTTTTGAATCCTAAAACCTAGAAAGCAATGGCGGATCGTTAATTATTATAAAAGGTGTTATTGATCTCGCCAGCTAAATTCAAAATTGAAAAATACTTAACGAGCCAAATTTTTAAAGATATGGCGTAAGCTTTCCATGGTTTTTTCAATTTGTAATGGGGTTAGCCCTTCAAATGACTGTTCCAGTACAACATTGGTCAGGTCATTAATTTTATGTGTCATTTCCATTCCTTTTTCAGTCAGCGCGACACGGGTAATACGAGCATCGTCTTCACAGGAATAGGTTTCAACCAGACCTTCATCTTTTAAGCGATAAACGATCTTGGTGGTTGTCGACATTTTAGATACGACCATTTCTGACAGGTCAGAAACGCTGGCATGTGGTTTGGCTTTAAGAGCAAGCAAGATACGGCGACGTGAATTATCGACACCATACTTTTTAAGTGCATGATCTACATTTAGGACATATTGGGCATGAACTTGAGTCACCCAGTAGTATGGGAAGTTTTCTAAATTAAAGTCTTCTGCACAAGGTAAAAATTTTGCATATTTTTTAGTCATGAAATGTTCCTTTTATTTATTTTTCTAGGGCACTGACATTTTATGTAAAAGTTTATACATGTTTCAACCTTTATTTTTAAAATGTTAACGAGATTGCATTTGTTAGATCTTCTTAACACCAAAAAAATCAGGTGATTTAAGTGTTGTAGATCAATCGGGGCAAATTGTAACTGTCTTTATCCAGATGAATGGCATTGATATGACATGCAAATCTTAAGACTCCAGATTAAATTTAGAGTCTGAATAAGAACTAGATTGGCAAACCATATGGATAAATGGCCGACCTGCGCATATATTACTTTTGGTGAGTATGCGGAAATACAATTCAAAATCGATGCTGTTTAAATGAATGCTCTGATACATTTTTTAATCTGTAGCACGACGCAGATTCGGATTTCTCAAATCTGATCGAAAGCTAGAGCGAGTACATTTAAGTTGGTCACCCATCTAACTAATAAAATCGTTTTGGATGAGAAACTTATGCATCTTTTTGATCCCACGACTAACTATTTATAACGTGTATGAACTATTTTAATAAAAAATCCATATTTAAAATATGTCTTTAGATAAGTGGATTTAATGGACTTAGTCGGATAGTGGATGATTCAATATTTTATGATGCATGATTAGATATGAATATTAAGAGAAACAGTAATTTATATCTCAGGCTTCTATCAGATAGATTTAATGCGCTTAGGGTCAAAAAGAAGCCTAAATTTTCTTTAATTTGTAATGAGTTATGTAGAACATAACAGATTCAGGCCAATGATTTGAAAATTAAAAGATTTTAGAATGAGGAGAGGCAAAGCGGTGCAACAGTTTTTTATAAATTTTATTGTTCAAAAATCATAAGTTTATGCATAATAGATACATCTTAAGTCGAAAAGGTTAAATTAAATGGATCCCTCGCCGTGCGTTGATCTTCCATATTCGTTGCTTACATACTCAAACGGGATGGTGTTCTAATGGAATTTTTATTAGATCCCGGAATTTGGGTTGGTTTAATTACTCTTATTATTCTCGAAATCGTTTTAGGTATTGATAACCTAGTCTTTATTGCCATTCTGGCTGAGAAACTTCCTCCTGAACAGCGTGATAAGGCCCGTGTGATTGGTCTATCCTTGGCCTTGCTGATGCGTTTAGGTCTGTTGTTCGCGATCTCCTGGTTAGTCACCTTGACTCAACCGCTTATTCAATTATTTAACTGGACCTTCTCCGGACGGGATTTGATTCTGCTCTTTGGTGGTTTATTCCTGCTCTATAAAGCTGTTACCGAACTTCATGAAAAAATTGAAGGTAAGCCTGAAATACAGGTTACCACCAAGGTGGCATATGCGGGCTTCACCGCAGTCGTGGCCCAGATTGTCATTTTGGATGCCGTATTTTCACTGGACTCGGTGATTACCGCCGTAGGCATGGTCGATAATATCTATGTCATGATGGCGGCGATGATTATCGCGATGGCCGTGATGTTATTGGCGTCTAAACCATTGACTAACTTTGTGAATCGTCATCCTACGGTCGTGATTCTGTGTTTGAGCTTCCTGTTACTGATCGGGATCAGCCTGATGGCAGAAGGTTTTGGTTTCCATATTCCGAAAGGCTACATCTATTCTGGTATTGGTGTTGCAATTGCAGTTGAAGCCTTTAACCAGTTTAGTCAGCGCAATGCTGCGAAACATGAAGCCAAGATTCCGTTGCGTCATCGCACTGCTAACAGTATTCTCCAACTGATGGGCGCTAAGCTTGAAACCACCAGTACTACTCAGCATGAAGCACAGGAAACCTTTGCGGATGAAGAACGCTATATGATTGGCGGAGTATTGACCTTGGCAGAGCGTTCTGTAGCATCGATCATGACCCCACGAAGCCAGATTTCCTGGGTCGATCTGGAAGATAGTCCGGAACAGATCCGTGAAAAAATCCTGTCTGTACCCCACAGCCTGTTTCCGGTTTGTCGGGGCAGTCTGGATAAGGTGATTACCATCGTTCGTGCCAAAGAACTGTTAGATGTACTGGATGAACCGGAAGAGTTAAAAGCTTTGATCAAGCGTCATCGCCCTATCTATATCTTTGAAAGAATGAAGGTGATTGACGCGATTAATACCTTACGTACCTCAAAAGGCTCTCTGGTGCTGGTGAGCGATGAATTTGGTCATGTACAAGGTCTGATTTCACCGCTAGATGTGTTTGAGGCAATTGCCGGTGAATTCCCGGATGCCGATGAGCAGCTGGATCTGGTCAAAGTTGATGATACACACTGGATTGCATCTGGTATGCTGGATTTATACCAATTAGAACTTGAGCTCGGTATGCTGGATCTGATTGATGAAGATGCAGGCTATATCAGTGTTGCCGGTCTGATTCTGGATAAAACCAATAGTGTGGTCGAGGTAGGCACTGAACTGAACTACCAAGGTATTCAATTCAAGGTAATGGAAATCGAAAATAACCGGATTAAGTCGGTGAGTATCCATTATCAGGGTTAATCGCCTGTCTTGATTATTTTTTGAGTCAGTTGCTTAAGGGCAACTGACTCTTTTATTGAATATTATTTATGACTTAGATATTAATGCTCACCTAAGCTTATTCTTCAGGCTAAATGGAGTATTGAATATTTCGGAAGCCAAGAATGCGTAATAGGTTTTACAGGTTTAGAAGTAATAAATCTTACTGAAGTATCAAAATCCAGACATGCTTTATTTAGAATTATTAAACGAATTTAAATAAAGTTTAAAAATAAGTGTGAATTTGACTAAGTGGTAAAATATATATTTCACGTAATTTTGAAAGATATTAGTCAAATTCGAGATACAAAAGCTCATCCAAAGCTTACACAATACTCAGCTTGAGCGCTTGAAAAATTATTTTTGCCAGATTAGGGCTGAATTTAATTATCTAAAAATAAGTTGAATAGTGTAATAGGGTGTTCTATGTGTTCATTATAAAACACCCGACTGATGCTTAGTCTGCCAAAATCCGAAAGTCTGCATATTGACGGATCGTTTCTATATTCAATTGATGGATCTCATCGGTAAATGCAGTATTAAACTGGCCTAAGGTCGGTGCTTTGGCAAAAGCCAATTGACCGGCGATTGCAAAATGAACATGAGCAGAGAGCGCTGCGATCGCAGGAGAACTTACTGCACTATACGCTGCAATCAGGGCCCCTAGGGCACATCCAGTTGCTGTGACGCGCGGCTGTAAATATGAACCGCCTAAAACCTGAATCACCGGATAATCTCTGGAAATGATGTAATCAGACTCACCTGAAATAGCAATACATTCACATTGTTCCAGTAAGGACTGCGCCTGTAGATAAACTTCCGAGCTATCGACAGTGCTATTGACGCCTTTGGACTCAATATTTTTCCCTGCCAAGGCACCAATTTCTGAAGCATTTCCCCGTAAAATTGTGGGTTGATAGGTCATGAGCTGATCCACAACACCTGAACGCCAATGCAGTACATTTCCATAACCAACAGGATCTAGTACCCATGACTTTTGAATGCTGTGTGCTGTTTTCGCAGCAATCTGCATTGCCTCGACCTGTTCAGTAGTCGGTGTTCCCAAATTTAAACTGAGTGCCCCGGCAATTTTGACAAAACCCTCTGCTTCAAAAGGATTATCAATCATGGCGGGCGAAGCATTCGCAGCCAGCAAGATATTGGCCACATAGTTGCTGGCCACCGCATTAGTCATCACATGCACCAAGGGTTGCTGCTCTTGAAGCAATGACCAGGCTTCACAGATCTGATCGAGAAAAGTATTTTGTAATTGTTGCACGGAAGTATTCATCATCCTGATCTTTCAAATATGAATAGGGCTGCTAAATGCTTAGCGGGTAAAATAATGGTCTTGATGTTTGCAGTTACGGCATAACAGGCTGACATAATCGCTGGCATCATATTCAACAGTAAGCTCTTGTGAGCCGCAATGCATACAGCGTTTTTGTGAATAAAATTTCAGGCGTGGTTCAATCTTTTGCCATGAACGCCAGACCGGTTGGAAGAAAATATTTTCATCATAACCCAGGAAGCGGAAAAACAGGATGCTGCTCATTTTGCTCAAAGGCAATTGCGGTGGACGAGGCAGGATAGAGGTTTCCCATTTTTCATTCACTGAACGTTCCCGATATTGCTGTAGGGTCTTTTTCAGTAAATTGGTATTAATGAAATTTTCATTTCGTGGTTTTAAAGCTTTCTGCTGATACAGATATTCGAGGGCCGATTGCACCAGATAATAAATCTGCCCCACAGCCAAAACATCGAGCAGGCGATAGCAGAAGGTCTGAAAACTTTGATTGCCCGCAATCTGAATACCCCAGCTACGGCAATAGAACTGTGCGAATTGAATGACTTCCTGATACAGCAGACAATACAGTGCATCTTTGACTTCATCCGCACTTTTAAAAGGTACGCCTTTGCTCAGATTTTCATAGAACCAGTAACGCAATTGCTGGGTAATACTAAACAGGCTTGGCTCAGAATAGCCATCCAGACGTACATTAATATAGTACTGCTGATTCTCTTGTTGAATATCTCTAGGAACTAGAATCTGGTCTTTCAGCAGATTTTTGACCAGACCATGCTGATACAGGTAATTCGGGCTGATGGAATAATATTTAATGGCATGCCAGTCAATATATTCCTGATGCTGGCTATGTTCCTGAACCTGTTCATCCAGAATCGAAAGTAGAAACAGTTTATTAATAAAGCTGAGCTGATTGAGCTCATATTCATGCCGATCCTGCTTTTTATGAAATTTCCGGTTTTCCTGTAAACGGACTTCTTTCAGCATACGTTTGCGCTGGGCCAGACACTGATCGCAATAACAGTTGTGTTTCTGGTCGGTATAGAGCTGATGCTGGCAGTGGCTGCATTCATGATAAGTAATGTCCTGATCATACTGTTCTGCCTCGATCCAGTACATGGAGGCCTTACATAACGGGCACTGCGTACTTTCGTCAAGCTGTTTTTGCAGAACGTTGAATACCATGATTGCGCACAACTCCAGAATAAAGAGAAACTGCGATTATACACAGCTCATCAAAGTCACGCGTCATTTGAGAATATTTTTAATGCAGCAGATTTTCAGGAGAAGAGAGCCTTTAAACGAACAGAGCTACCGAAGTAGCCCTGTATTCAAGAAAACTGGATCATCCTTTTTAAACAGGGCATGGTAATGTTTCGTCTTCCTCTCCCTGATGTTTCGCTTGAATCAACGCCTGCACTTTTTTGGATGGAACCTTTTTGGCACCAAGTGCATCATAAGTATTCAGAATCGCACTGACCTCATGCGCCTGTAGCTGAACGCCTTCAGAACTCATGAACAGGGCAATAACTTTATGATCAATATTGGCCTGATCCAGAACCTGAAGTGTTTTAAGATTTTCAATCCGTACCACATGCTGTTTTAAATACATAGCTCACCTCAATTTCTTTGTTGTCGTTATTCTTGGAGTCTTTGCGCTTGGAGAAAACACACTTAAACTGTAGCAAAAACTATGCTCATTTTTTAATCAATATTTCGGAATTGCTATTAATCATAAATTATATATTTTTAAATCAAGCACATAAGAAAATGTAAAAAAATATGATATTAGCCGAAAACTTGGCATATATCTTTCTTTGAATCCTGCCATTGCTGTTGGGTGATGCAAAATGCATTCAAACTGGTGCATGTCATTTGTGCATTTAAAATGAAATTTGGAACGCAGATTAACCAGAACTTAATCTTTTAGAAGTCAGGTTTTGCAGCGCCCAGCATCTAAATTAGATATAAGGTTGTTCTGAACCCAGGCAGTAATTTTTCATATTGGAATAATACTTTGCATGTGCAGGAATCATGCATAGAGGAATCATACAGTGCAGATGAAAGCTTTTTTTATTTTATCTTTAAGTTGTTTTAGAGATGGGGATTTTAGATATCGGGCAAATATAAGGCGATTATCGTATATTTTGATGTAGCTCAATTGAAAAGATCAGTAATTATTCCCATATACAATACAAATGAAACGCACAGACAGGTTCAAGATCAAGGCGTATGATCAATACATTGACAATCTTTTGCCTTAGAAGCTGTGCAATAAAGGATCAGGACATTATATGAATATCGCGGCGAATCCGGTGATCGAAGCAGATCAAACCATTTATTTAAAAGACTATCAAAAACCTTCTTTTGTTGTAGATTCAATCGACCTGAATATTCAAGTCTATGACGATCATACGCTGGTCAGCAGCAAACTGGAGATGCAGCGTCAAACAGCAGGTGATCTGGTATTGCTTGGTCGTGACCTGGAACTGCAATCGATCCAGTTAAATAGTCAGCCACTAAATGCATCAGATTATATTTTGGATGCTGAGCAACTGGTGATTAGCAATGCTCCAGATCAGGCGACTATTGAAACAGTGGTCAAGATTCATCCAGAAAGCAATACCATGCTGGAAGGTCTGTATCAGGCCAGTTCAGATTTATTCGTAACTCAGAACGAACCGGAAGGTTTCCGTAAAATTACGTTCTATCCAGACCGCCCAGATGTATTGTCTGTATTTACCACTCGTGTCGAAGCTGACAAAAAGTATCCGGTTCTACTGGCTAACGGTAACCTGATCGAAACCGGCGAAGTGGATGAAAACCGTCACTATGCACTTTGGCAAGATCCAACCAAAAAGCCGAGCTATTTATTTGCCTGCGTAATCGGTGATCTGGCAGTGATGAAAGACCGCTATACCACATCAGAAGGTCGTGATGTCGCACTGGAAATCTATGCTGAAGAAAAAGACATTCCAAAATGCAAAATCGCGATGGAAGCGTTGAAACATTCCATGCGTTGGGATGAAGAGCATTATGGTCTGCCATACGACCTTGATAATTATATGATCGTAGCAACCAGCGCATTTAACATGGGTGCGATGGAAAACAAAGGTCTGAATATCTTCAATACCTCATGTGTATTGGCTGATGAAGAATATACAACTGATGCTGCCATCATGCGTGTGCAATCAGTGATTGCCCATGAATATTTCCATAACTGGACGGGTAACCGGATTACTTGCCGTGACTGGTTCCAGCTGTGTCTGAAAGAAGGTTTGACCGTATTCCGTGATCAGTCTTTTTCTGAAGATCTACAATCTGCTGCGGTACAACGTATTGATGATGTAGCAGTCCTGAAAGCGCATCAGTTTCCGGAAGATTCTGGCCCTTTATCGCATCCACCGCGTCCGGATCATTTTGTAGAAATTAATAACTTCTATACGGCGACCGTGTATGAAAAAGGTGCAGAAATTAACCGTATGATGGTGACTTTGCTCGGTAAAGAAAAATTCCGTCAAGGTACAGATGAGTATTTCCGCCGTCATGATGGTCAGGCCGTAACGGTTGAAGACTGGGTGGCTGCCTTGACTGCCGGTTCAGGGGTAGATTTATCGAACTTCCTGACTTGGTATAACCAGCCAGGTACACCGAAACTGGTCGCAAAAGGTGAGTATGATGCAGATGCACAAACTTATCGTCTTAGCTTTAAGCAAAGCCTGAAAGCTCATCCGAAATATCCGAATCTGAAAGCTGTTCCGATTCCAGTGGCTTTGGCCTTGTTTGATGCGGCTACAGGCGAGCAGCTGAGCCTGAACTCTGATGCCTTATTTGAAAATGGCGTCAAAGATGGGGTATATCTGTTTGATCAAGATGAAGCGACCATCGAGTTTAGCGGTATAACCAGCAAGCCGATTGTTTCTTTACTGCGTAACTTCTCTGCACCCGTTGATCTGCATTTTGATTACTCTGAACAAGAACTGGCGTTCCTGTTGCAATATGAAACCAATGGTTTTAACCAGTGGCAAGCGACCCAGACTTTATTAGAACGCATTCTGCTGGATGATCAACCTTCTGAAATCTATATCGAGGCAATGCTGAATACCTTACCTGATCTGATTCAAAAAGATCCGCTATTGGCTTCACGCTTATTTGATGTACCGGCAGAAGGTTACCTGGGTAGCCGGATTGATACAGACTACAATCCGGCCATGATCCAAGAAAAACGTGATGCCTTGCTGCATAAATTGGCACGTGCTTTTGGAGCAACAGCTAAAGAAATCTATCTGGGTCTGGATCCTGAATTGCAGTCAGATTTCTCTCAGGCGATGGGTGTACGTGCATTGAAAAATATCATGTTGATGCTGATTGCACGTCAAGGTGATGAAAGTGCATTTGAACTGGCAGAGCAGCAATACCAAAACACAGGCAACATGTCTGAACGTTTAGGTGCCTTGCGTGTGCTGGTATGGAATGATGCCCCTCAAGCCAAAGCATTCCTGGATGATTTCTATAACCGCTTTAAAGATGAAGCGCTGGCACTGGATCAATGGTTCATGCTGCAAGCCGCTCATCCAAAAGCGACTGCAGAAACAATTAAAGCACTCACTGAGCATGCAGATTATGACTTGAAAGTGCCAAACCGTATTCGTGCAGTGAGTGGCGGTTTGAATGCCAATCCAGTCAATACCTGGAGCTTTGGTGTACAGCATTATATCGAGCTGGCGAAATATCTGGATCAGAAAAACCCGATTGTCGGTTCACGTCTGCTTCAGGTGCTTTCACGCTGGTATACCCTGATTGAACCACAACGCAGTGAAGTCAAAGCACAACTTGAAGCTTTAAAACCACAGGTGAAATCGAAAAATGTCTCTGAGACATTGAACAGCATGTTAAGCATATAAGATCATTATGTAAAAAGCCGGATCATCTGATCCGGCTTTTTATTATTTACTTATTTTAAATGGTGAATTTAAACACATTTAAAATCCTATAATGCGAAATTAGCCACATAAAAGGTTTACAGTAAGAGGCTAGACAGGAAAGTAAAACTATACTTTTCTATTAAACATGAAGAAATCTTCAAATTGATATACTAGAGGTCTTATTCAAGATGTTGGTGAAAATCGAAGATGGTTTTTATTTAAATACTCGGCATATTATTGCGGTTCATGTCAGCAGAAATGCTGCGACTGGTCTGTTTGAAATTTCCCTTCAATATACACCGTATTCTATTCAGCAAGCCGGAGAATACAAAAAAGTATTTAATAGCCAGCTGGATGCTGAACTCTTCCTGAATGAACTGAATCAAAAAGTTCGCTAAAAAAAGCCTGCATCGCAGGCTTTTTTGTTGTCTGTCTTACGATCTCACAATCAATACCGGAATCTCGGACTGGGAAAGGACATTCTGTGCTACGCTACCCAGCATTAGTTTTTGCAGACCTTTACGGCCATGTGATCCCATGATAATCAGATCGGTCGGAACTTCCTGCGCTGCCTGAAGAATTCCTTCAGAAGGTGCCATACCATGAATGATTTTAGTCGTGACTTGCGTACCATCATACACAAAATTTGCCTTGATCTCATTTAAAAGATCCAGTGCATGTTGTTCTGCCTGCATGAAATAGTCAGTGACTGCGGGAGCAACCTTATAAAAGTCCACGCCTTTAAATGGATCTACGGCAATAATACTGACCAATGTCACCTTACTACTAAAAGCTTTGGCCAGCTCACGGGCATGTTCAGCTGCAGCATAGGACATTGAGGATTCATCGAGTGCGACAAGAATATGTTCATAGTTTTGCATAGTGTCTCCTCATTTTTAGAATATGCAGTGAAATGGTCATTTAGAAAATGGAGGTTCACTGTAGAAGGGTTTAGACAGAAACACTGCCTGAAAAAATTGCGCACCTTGAAGATGCGCAAATCAGATCATTTTTTAACGATTAATACCGGAATTTGGCTGGCGCCCAAAACATCTTGTGCAAAGCTGCCCAGAATCATTTTCTGGAAGCCTTTACGACCGTGTGAACCCATGACGATCAGATCGGCTTGGGTTTCCTCTGCAGTCTCAGCAATATGTTCGGCATTCACCAGACCAGTCACAATGCGGGAATCTGCTTCTATACCTTCACTGCCTGCAATTACAGTGGCTTCTTTTAGGGCATTTTTTGCATTGGCATGAGCCTGAGCAAAATACTCTTTCATGATGGTTGAACTGTAGTAGAAGTCAGCTTCG
This sequence comes from Acinetobacter sp. UBA3025, assembly GCF_002367915.1. Lineage (NCBI taxonomy): Bacteria > Pseudomonadati > Pseudomonadota > Gammaproteobacteria > Moraxellales > Moraxellaceae > Acinetobacter > Acinetobacter sp. UBA3025. Next base: position 3,721 of record NZ_DFDO01000212.1, on the reverse strand, counting down.
GTAAAAGGGTCTTCTGCAATCAGGCTGATCAGGGAAAGTTTACTGCCAAATGCCTTGGCAATTTTGGCTGCATGTCGAACTGCAGAAAAGGAAATATCTGAACCGTCTACTGGGACTAAAATATGTTGGTAAGCCATGATTTTTCTCCGCATGTTGTGTGTCTTTTACGCTCTGATTTATTGATAGCACAGTCCACCCAAGGGTGCAATTGCAAAAAGCTGAAAAATGGCAAAAAATCTTTAAATTACAGATATTTTTCACGTGAAAGCAGAGATTTGATTAAAGAAAAAACAGAGCGAAAAACTAGGAATTCAGGTTTTATTGATCAAAAATAACAGGATAAATGACGCTGTTTTTCTGGGAATAGTTTAAACTGCCTAAGCTTATTTTTTGGCTGATCGAGGGGAAGGTTTTGAGGTTCTTTGTCATTCATTTATTGCTGCTCTGTTCAATTATTCTGGCAGGCTGTCAAAATACTGTACAAAATAGCCGGGTCATTGCCGGTGCTTTTAATTTGACCACAGGGATGCAGCAAAAGGTGATAGATCGCTATGCACCAGGTTCGGTCATCGTGCATCAGAATATGGTCTATGCACCGCAGAAAAAGCTCTCTCTGGATCTGTATCAACCGCAAAATATCGAAAGTATTGGCCCCCAACCAACTATTGTGTGGATTCATGGTGGTGGCTGGATTTCTGGTTCAAAAGAACATGCTCGGGGTTATTTTAAACTTCTGGCTGCGCAAGGTTATAACGTGGTATCGGTTCAATATCAGTTTGCACCTCAAGCGATTTATCCAAGTCAGTTACATCAGATTGATCAGGCTTTGGAGTTTATTACTCAACATGCAGTCGAATACCAGATTGATGCCCAGAATTTATATCTGGCCGGAGATTCTGCCGGTGCGAATATGGCCAGCCATTATGCTGCGCTTCTAACAAATCCTGACTTCGCCAAACAATCTGATTTTCAGCCTTATCTGCAACCCTCTCAGCTTAAAGGTCTGATTCTGCACTGTGGTATTTATGACCTGGAGTCATTTGCCAGTACTGCACCTGATGAAATGAAGATCGTAGAGTGGGGCGTATATAGCCTGATTCAGGCCTATACAGGTGACCGTAAAAATGATGCCGAGTTTCTCAAACGTGTTTCTCCAATCCAGTATATTACGCCGTCGTATCCGCCAGTATTCATTAGCGGGGGCAACAAGGACTTTCTGACTGATACCCAATCCTTGCCTTTTATCAAAGCTTTAAAAGCGCAGCAGGTTCCAGTGACAGAAGTTTTTTATCCCGAATCTAAAGCCTGGCTGATTCATGAATATCAGTTCTTTATGGGCAAGAAAGAAAGTCAGCAGACTTTTATCAAGACGCTGGATTTTTTGCATCAGCTTTCGCCTCTCAACATAAACTTATAAAAAATTTATTTCTTAAGAGCATAACTAAGCTTTGTTTTAGGAAAGATAGATTTGGAGAATGGAAAAAATGAACCCTGCGACTTGGGCATATCTTTTGTTGGGTTTGGCGATTATTGCCGAAGTCACTGGATCTACATTTCTGGTGAAATCTGAAGGCTTTACCCGTTTGTGGCCTTCTTTAGCGGTGGTCGTTTTATTTTGTATCGCCTTTTATTTGCTGTCTCAGGTGATCAAGGTGATTCCTTTAGGCATTGCTTATGCGATCTGGGCCGGTGTGGGGATCATTCTCACGGCCATTGTTGGTTATATTGTATTTAAGCAGGCGCTGGATCTTCCTGCTTTTATAGGTATTGCCCTGATTATTTCCGGTGTGGTGGTCATTAATCTGTTTTCTCAAGCAGCAGGGCATTAAAAAAAGATAGATATAAGTCATCTCTACTTTTATAAATTTAAGCCAACTGAGGTTTAAGCTTAAATAGTAAATAAACCATCAAACCAAGCAGTAGGCCCCAGAAAGCAGAACCAATGCCGAAAAACTGGATATTGGATGCACTGAACAGAAAGGTCATCAATGCAGCTTCCCGGTCATGACTGTCCTGAAAAGCCAGTGCAATGTTGTGGCTAATGGTGCCAAACAGGGCAATGCCGGCCAGAACCGTAATGAGAATACCCGGAAAAGCCATCAATAAGCTGGTCAGGGTCGCAGCGAAGAAACCCATCAGAATATAAAACAGACCACAGCTCATACCTGCGATATAACGCTTAGCTGGATCAGGATGTGCCTGTGCATCCAGACTGACTGCTGCACTAATTGCAGCAAGATTAACACTGAAACAGCCAAAGGGAGCGAGTAGTGCCTGAGTGAGGCCCGTCCAGCCTAAAATCGAATTTACCTTGGGTGGATAGCCATAACTTTTAATTACAGCCAGGCCTGGTAAATATTGCGATGCCAGATTAATCACCATCAGCGGAAGAGCCAGTCCTAAAATAGCTTGCAGGCTAAATTCTGGTGTGGTCCATACAGGCTGGGCGATGCTCCAGTTCAAATGTGGAAGCGTAAAATCGATAAAGAACGGACAGAGCGTAATTGCCATTAAGACGGTAATGACAATGCTATAACGGGTACTGAGCTTTTTGGAAATGAGATAGATGGCCAGTACTGTAAGCACAAAGCCCCAAGATTGTTGCAGGCTGCCAAATACCGAAATACCAAATTTCAGCAAGACACCAGCCAGCATGGAACTGGTCAGACTTTGCGGAATAAACTGAAAAATCCGGTCAAATATTCCGAAAAATCCCAGACAGGCAATCAGGATGCCACAAATCAGAAAAGCGCCAATCGCTTCGGCCAGACTGTAATGGCCTGCGGAGGCAATAATTAACGCCAGACCGGCTGTCGACCAGGCGGTGGAAATCGGATAACGATATTTCCAGGAAAGCAGCAAGCCGGAAACCCCAATACCTATACCGAGTGCCCATAACCAGGAACTGATTTGCGCTGCATTTGCACCCAGGCTTTGCGCTGCTTCAATGACCAGTACCGCGGATACGCTGATCCCAATTATGCAGGTAATAAAACCCGCCATGATGGCAGGAAAGGAGAGATCTTGTAAAAGTTTAGGCATCATCCATGACACTATTTTTAAATGCGTTTAAATCATACGCTTTTCATATATAAACACAATGTTTTTAACAATTTTAGAAAGAGCTACTCTTGCCAGAAAGCTACTAATTTTTAGAAGGTTGAAGTCGCCAGTTTGATTCCGAACCCGCAGAATAGAATTCCTACTGAAGCAACTCCGCCAGCGGTCAATTTATAATTCTGGTTGAAATAGCTCGCGAGTTTGACCCCGGAAAAGATCAGGATTGAAAGGTAGGTCATGCTGATCAGTTGCAGGATTAAAGCCAAGAGTGCAAAAGTCAGTGCCGGATAAGGGTAAACAGGATCGACAAACTGCATAAAAAAAGACAAGTAAAATAGAATTGCCTTAGGATTTAAAACACTGATCGTCAATGCTGTGCGAAAGGGTTGAATCGACTCGACAGTTTCAGAAGTAGCCTTTTTAATCTGAACACGTTGTGATGACTGTTTCGGAAAGAAAGTCTGATAAGCGGCAATGATCAGTTTGATACCAAGATAACTGAGATAGATAGCACCGATAATTTTCAGGGCAATAAACAGCACGGGAAACGTATGGAGTAGAGAGGCTGCGCCTAACGCCGTACACAGGATCAGAATCAGGTCACCGGTATAAACCCCTAAGGCACCCATATAGCCGGTCTTGATGCCAAAACGGGAGGCAA
>NZ_DFDO01000248.1:0-9549 GCF_002367915.1 Acinetobacter sp. UBA3025 | reverse complement strand
AGACGAAGTGTATTTGACAGAATGTAAAAATATGTTAATAAATATAATATGATTTTTAAACCAAAAAGCATGGATGTTTCAGGAAGAAAGATCAGGAAGCTGATAAAAAATAATTACAGGAGTTTTAGCAATGCTTCAGTTATTAAAAAAAATATTTTGTCTGCACATTTATGAATACCAGCAAATGGAGGAAATTGGGGCAGATTGGGAATGCCGCAAATGTGGTACCCAAAGAGATTAAAAAATACTGCAAGAAAAAGTGAGCGATATGCTCACTTTTTTATATCCATTATATTTAATCTAAACTCATATCCATTAAAATCATTACCAGTACCACATGATGAGAAGGCTTAAATGAGCAAAGATTTCCATGCCAAAACCTATATTGTAGATGAAAATCTGGCTGACACTTTACACTGGTTAAGCCTGCATCAGGACTGTTATGACTCTTTTAGTTTTGATGCACTGACGCAGGAACTGGTCGTACATCATGCCAATGGAACAGACCAGATCCGGATCGGTGATTATCTCAATGCCAGTTATGGCATTTTAATTACTGCGCATAACTTTTCAGCATCTTGAATTATTTCAATTAACTTGCCATTGCATCAGTCGCCAATGCGCGGATGCTTGGCTTTGGTTGTTCTGCTACCAGTCCCAATTTTTCAAAGAGCTGTTGGTCACGACCTTTGGCTGTATTTGGAGTCGTTAGCAGTTTTTCGCCTGAGAAAATTGAGTTGGCGCCTGCCATAAATGCCAATGCCTGATCTGAGTCAGTCAGTGATTCACGGCCTGCCGAAAGACGAATATAACTTTTTGGCATCAGAATGCGGGCCACTGCAATAGTTCGAATCCATTCAATCACATCCAGTTTTTCAACATCTGCCATCGGTGTGCCTTCAATTGGCACTAGCATATTGATGGGCACAGATTCTGGGTGAATCGGAAGTGTAGAAAGCTCAAATAATAAACCGATCCGGTCATTACGACTTTCACCTAAGCCGACAATGCCACCACTACAGACTTTCAAGCCAGCTTGACGCACATGGTCCAATGTATCTAGTCGGTCATCAAAGCTGCGGGTACTGATAATATGTGAATAGTATTCACGTGATGTATCCAGATTGTGATTGTAATAATCCAGTCCAGCATCTTTTAGACGTTCTGCCTGTGAGGCATTCAGCATGCCTAAAGTCATACAGGTCTCTAGTCCAAGTGCTTTGACTTCACGTACCATGTCCAGTACATAAGGCATATCACGTTCATGCGGATTACGCCATGCTGCTCCCATGCAGAAGCGTGAACTGCCAGAGGCCAGAGCTTCTTTTGCTTCCTGAATTACTTTTTCTACTGCAATGCGTTTTTCCGCTTCGAGTTTGGAATCATAATGTGCGGACTGAGAACAGTATTTGCAATCTTCCGGGCATTTACCGGTTTTAATAGAGAGCAGGGTACTGACCTGAACGGTATTGGCATCAAAATATTGACGATGAACCTGTTGAGCCTGAAAGATTAAGTCCATTAAAGGTTGTTGATATAGGGCTTCAATTTCTGCACGAGACCAATCATTACGTATTGGATCAATACTGTTCATCTGTCCATCCTTGTTCATATTTATTTATCAGGCTCCATCTTAAGTAAAAGTATCGCCATCTTCATTAGCAAAATATGACCTTATAGAAAAAACAAAACCCACACAAGGTGAGCTTTGTAGTTGAACTCTTGATCGGAGTTTATTCACGATGATTTCCGTGAATATTCTGGTTTTGTAAATCACTACGATGTTGCTTGTTTAATACACGTTCATCTTGTTCGTGCTGGTTATTTTTTGGAGAGCCAAGCGGGCCATGTTGTGACTGCTGCTGTTGCTGTTGTTGCTGCTTCTGGTGTTGATGTTGCAACTCTTCAAGCTGTTCCTGATTTTGATGTTGTGTATCAGATGACTTTTGCATATCCACCTCCGGCTTTATTTCTATTCTTTTTCCTTTATGCCATAGCTTGCACAGTAACTGTGTAAGGCTTTGACGAGAAAATGTGAACCGAAGTAAAAATTGAAAATTACCGGGATTTTGCCAGTTGTTCCTGTATGGCCCAGTCAATATGAACTTGTACAATCTCATCATGTTGATTCTGCTGAGCTTGTAATGCCTGGACAATCTGTGGATCAAAAGGCGCATTACCCAAGCCGATCGCAATATTGCGCATAAAGCTCTGATAGCCGGTACGGCGTAATGGACTGCCTTCAGTTGAGCTTAAAAATGTAGCTTCATCCCATTGCCAGAGATCCAGTAAACTCACTTGATCCAGTCCATGTCGGGGGTGAAAATCTTCAATATTAGTTTTTTGAGCAAAGCTGTTCCACGGACAAATCAACTGACAATCATCGCAACCGAAGACCCGGTTACCAATCCCTCGACGTAACTCCTCTGGAATGATCCCTTTATACTCAATGGTTAAATAAGCAATACAGCGACGTGCATCCAGCATATACGGTTCAACAATAGCCTGTGTCGGGCAAATATCAATACAGGCTGTGCATGAACCACAATGTTTGCTTGCAGGCTCATCAAAGGGCAGTTCCAGTGAGCTAAACAGCTCACCTAAAACAAAGAAAGACCCGGATTTTTTATGGATTAATAAAGTATGTTTACCGGTCCAGCCCATGCCCGCACTTTCGGCCAGGGATTTTTCAAATACAGGAGCAGAGTCTGCAAAGGGGCGAGATTCAAATTCACCGACTTTTTCCCGAATTTTAGAAGCCAGCATTTTTAGGCGCCCGCGCATGGTCTTATGATAGTCACGACCACGGGCATAACGGGCAATAATCGCAGAATTTGGTGCATAGGGCACTAAGCGCGGTTCTGGAAGATCGACCAGATAATCCATTCGTACACAGATCACGGATTTGGTATTGGGAATAAGCAGCGTTGGATCGGCACGTTTTTCCAGATTTTCTTCCAGAAACTTCATATCACCGTGATAGCCACGGTCTAAATATTCCTGCAAGCGGGCTAATTCTGCTTGAGCATCCGGTTTGGCAATGACACAATCAGAAAAACCCAGCTCTCGTGCCTGCGCTTTGATCCACGCTTTCAGTTCATTTGGATCTTGTTGATAAACTTGAATTTGCGCTTGGGAATCGGGTGTTGTCATAAACCGGAAACAGGAAATAAGAAATGCAGCAGCAAGTTTATCATAGCCGCGATATACAAGCATGGGAGCAGCGTTGGTTTGGCAAGCAAAATAGTTCTTATGGTTTGATGCAACAGGTGGCATGGTCAATTGCGCAGCGATTCATCTCTTTGTTGGAACAACGGCAATTGACTCAAATCGCTGTGTGTTGCGGTCAGGGTAATAATGCTGGTGATGGTTATCTGGTAGGTAAATATTTAAAACAGGCCGGTTTTGAAATAGATATTTATGTAGCAGAACCCGGTCCATCACAGGATCTGGCTCAAGCAATCGGGGAAGCTCAGCAAATCGGTATACCCACTTATTCAGGTTTTAATTTTCAGAAACAATATGATGTTTATATTGATGCCTTATTTGGGATCGGCTTGAACCGTGATCTGAATGAAAATTGGCAACAGATTATTCAAAGTATTAATGCCCAGCAAGGACTCAAAATCGCAGTGGATATTCCAAGCGGACTGCATGCCAATACCGGACAGCCTTTGCCGGTTGCCATTAAGGCAGATCATAGTTTTACTGTTTTAGGTTTAAAGGTGGGATTATTTACCGGACAAGGCAAAGAATATGCCGGCAAGGTAGAGGTCATCTCAGCTATTCCTCCTGATGTTGAACTTGTGCCGATAGCTCAACTTTCCTCGACTCAAATTCATCTGCCTAAACGTGAGGCTTTTGGACATAAAGGCAGTTATGGGCATGTGCTCGTGATTGGAGGACATGCTGATATGGGTGGTGCGGTCATTATGGCAGCTGAGGCAGCCTTTGCTGCTGGTGCAGGTAAGGTCACTGTGGTTTGTGATGCCAAACATCATACGGCCATTTTGTCACGTGCTCCGAATATTATGCTGCGTGATATCAATGCACTAGATGCTGAGAAACGCCAAGCTTTAGTTCGTCATGTTGATGCTGTCTGTTTTGGTATGGGGCTAGGACGCGATGCTTGGGCTGAGAAGCAATATAATTACTGGTTTGACCTGATTCAGCAATCAGAACTGGAGACAGTTCTCGATGCAGACGCCTTGTGGTTTCTGGCAAAAGCACCACAAAAGTTGAATGCCCATACTTATGCAACACCGCATCCAGGTGAAGCGGCTACTTTGTTAGAAATGAAAGCATCAGGAGTCGAAGCAGATCGCACTCAGGCAATTCAACAGCTCCAGCAAAAATATCAGGGACAATGGGTGCTCAAGGGTTCAGGTAGTCTGATTTTAGAGGATGATCTTTATATTTGTACCGCAGGTAATGCCGGTATGGGAACCGGAGGAATGGGAGATGTACTTGCTGGCATGATCGCCAGTTTGAAAGCCCAATTTAGAAATACTATCCATTTACACGAGATCGTAACTTTGCACGCACTTGCAGGTGATGTACTGGCGGAAAAGGGTGAACGCGGCTTACAGGCGCAAGATATGAAACATGCCATTTACCAGGTTGTGAATCACTAAGGAAAATAAAAATGCAGGCCATTCATTTGATCATTCAGGGCAAAGTACAGGGCGTAGGTTACCGTCGCTGGTTTGAACAACAAGCAATTCAATTAGGTTTAAAGGGTTTTGTGCGTAATCTGGAAACAGGCGAAGTCGAGGCTGTCATTGTTGGGAAGGAAGCGATTGTTCGGGAAATGATCCAGTACAGCAGAACTGGACCACAACGTGCAAAAGTCACTGCAATACATCAGCAGAGTTTGAATCTTCAAGACGCTGATTTTCAGGATTTCAAAGTACTAACTGAAGATTAACGGCGGCGAGTGCTGACTCGGCTGCGTCCGCGTGCCATACCCCCCAATGCATTCAATACGGCCATTTTACTCATACTGCCTGAAGCATGGGCATGACAAATGGCAGCAGCGAGTGCATCAGCAGCATCCTGTTGCGGCTTGATTGTCAGGTTCAGAATACGCATAACCATCATCTGAACCTGTTCTTTGTCTGCAGCGCCATAGCCCACAACAGACTGTTTGATCTGCCGCGCCGTATATTCAGCAACTTTGAGATCAAGATTCACCAAGGCAGCCACTGCGGCACCACGTGCCTGACCCAGTTTAAGAGCAGAATCCGGGTTTTGTGCCATAAACACCTGTTCCACCGCAGCCTCGGTCGGGCCGTAAAATTTGACAATCCGTTCTACACCGGCAAAGATTCGTTTTAAACGTTCAGGCATTTCCGCTGTTTCAGTTCTAATCGTTCCCGCATCAACAAAAGTAAGTTTTGAACCTTCTTTCTGGATGATACCGTAACCTGTTAGACGCGAACCGGGATCAATCCCAATAATTAATGACATGCCTGCACTTTAAAAATAAAATAATGCCCATATTGTTACATAAGCGTATCAAAAAAGCTTGATCCTGATGAAGCAGTTGATTACAGCATCCTAATATTTATTTTACTGAGATTAGATTAATTTTCATGAAATTATTTCTTATTATCCTGGCCGGCTTAGTTCTCGAAGTATTTGTATGGATTGGCGTGGGTGACCTTGTCGGGAGCATGTGGTACGTATTTTTCTGGTTCGTGGCGGCCTTCTTTATCGGTATGAACCTGATCCGGAAATATTCGGCCGGTGTAATGCCACAAATGCAGCAAATGCAAATGGGACAGATGAGTGCAGATCCGGCATTATCAAATAATTTGCCTAAAATCTTAGCCGGCTTTTTCCTGCTGATTCCTGGTTTGATTAGTGATGTACTTGCGGTATTAATGCTGATTCCACCTGTACAACGTGCTTTCCAGGCAGCCATGATGAAAATGATGATGAAACGTCAGCAAGCCATGATGGAAAAAATGATGGGTGGCATGATGGGCGATGTCGGTGGCGGTGCAGGTCAAAACCCGTTTGCTGAAATGATGCGTCAAATGCAGGATATGCAGAACCAGCAGGGGGGTCATGGTGATTCAACTATTATTGATGGTGAAGCCCGTGAAGTGACCCCGGAAGCCAAGAAAATTGAAATGAAAGATGTGAGTAAGAAATAAAATCACGTTTTCAATATAAATACTTCAAGCCGAATCTCATGATCCGGCTTTTTTATTGGAACTTTCTAATTTCATTAAACAAAAGTTATAATAGTTTTTTTACCATTTGATCTTTTTTAAATGTCCTTGCTTTTTACCATCTGTTTTCTGCATTTTGTTGCTCAATTAAGCCCGGGCCCTGACATTTTACTTATTGCAAAAAGTGCAGCCTCTACGACACGTATGAATGCCTTAAAGGTGATTGCTGGAATTTCAGCGGGGATCGTGGTTTGGGTGGTATTGACGCTAGCAGGCTTTACCGTATTGATCGACCAGTTCCCCTGGATTCAGCAGGTATTAATGGTCATTGGTGGGTTGTTTTTGGCCAAAATGGGCTGGGCTATGCTAAAAGGCGGCTTGCAAAGTTTTCAGAACAGACATCAAGCTCAAGATGATTTAAATATGGTAGAAGCACCAAAAAGTTACTTTATGCAGGGTTTATTGACTAATCTGTCGAATCCTAAAACCCTGATCTATTTCAGTAGCGTATTTTCACTTGCACTGAGTTCATCAGCTTCTGATTATTTAAAAGCGCAACTGGCAGTGATTATTCCGCTGCAAACCTTTATTACTTTTACTTTACTAATGCTATTAATTTCCCATCCTAAAATTAAAGAGGCTTACCAGCGATCAGGAAGTTATATCGATATGATTTCAGGCGGGTTATTCCTGATTTTTGCAGTCTGGTTATGGTATGACGCGCTGGTTCTAATGAACTAAAAATCTAAGTTCGATGGGGTAACAGAGGAGTTTTCGTTAGAAAGCTGCTGTGCAGCGGAAGCGTCAGAAACTGGATGATCCTGTTTCTGCACTGGAGACTGATAACGATTCGGTTTAAGGGTAGTCTCAGTATTTTCCGAACCCTGATAACTGCGACTGCGATTGGCACGCTCACGTAAGCCACCTTTTTTAATTAACTGAACCATTTTCATCTCTCACTGCAAGATGACTTATTGTAATTCAAATTTTCTATTCTGGTAGCATTTCATATTCAAGTTAAAAGCGCATAAAAAAGACCTGATCCAAGTCAGGTCTTGCTGGAGGATAAGAAAATTAGCGCGGACGTTTATTATCTTGTTGTAGCACATCAAATAATGATGACTGAGCTGGCACTTCCTGCTGCTGTGACTGGATATAAACATGCATTACCTTGAACGCGATTGCAGTAACCAGACAGGCCACCAGACATAAAATCCAAAAACCATAAGGGCTGCGAATATTATGTGAGCCACAAGCATGACATTCTTTTTGGCTAGCTTCCACAACTTTATCGCAGCACGCACAGTGATATTGATAGTACATTGCTAAGCTCCATTACATTTCTGATATTTTTTTTGTTATCTTTCACGGACTTTTATTTTAGGCCTATATGTCATGTTAATGATGAAATTAGACGATGACAAGTCATATAACAAAAAGTTACCCAAGTCTCAGTGAGGAAAACAAATAATAATTGGCTAAGTACATAACATCGTTAGATTATTTCAAGAAAATTCTCTGAAATAATTAACTATGCTATCTATCAATTCATAAGCAATTTTTGAACCAGTTCGAGTGGAGCTTAAGAACAACAAGTATAAAATGGGAAATAGACAGGGCAAAAACTTAGATGAATTGATCTGCTCCACAAAATAGAATGATATGGAATATATTTTGCTTATTTTTTAACTATTCGTTGCACTGTATTAAGTCTATAAAAATGTTTAATTTCAATAATTTTTATGAAAGTGCATTATAAACTTAAGGAACAATACTGATCTCATGAAGAAAATATCACTGTTTTTATCATCCTTGCTCTGTATGAGCAGTCTTTATGCACAATCGGATATTGAAAGGGAAGTTATTACCCAGTTTCAGCAGGATTTTAATGCGCAAAATTATGCAGCAATTTTCGAAAAGTTTTCACCTGAAGCGAAAAAGGCAATTCCTTTAAATATGTTTGAAAAAGTTTCTAAAAACTTACAGCAGCAACTAGGCACAATCCAAAGTATTGAGTATATAGAGTCTAAAGGCAAAGAGACTGCAGTCTATAAGACCAACTTTGAAAAAGACCGTCTGAAACTCAGCATGAGTTTGAATAATGATCAACAGATTTCCGGCCTTTTATTTACGCCCTATATCGAATCTACTGCAGCAAATAATAAGACAGTCAATGCCATTCAAGGCTATCCAAAAGCGATTACAGAGAAAATTTATCAGGCTACACGGACTTTTCCAGAGCAGACTCAGGTGGCTATAGCGGTATTAGATCAAGACCAAACCCATTACTATGGGGTACAGAAACATAAGGACAAAATCCAGGCCAAGGCCAATCAGGATAAAGTCTTTGCAATTGGTTCTCTGACCAAAGTGATGACATCAACCATATTGGCTGAACTGGTGACACAAAATAAAATTAAACTGGATGACAAGATTAATCCTTATTATGCCTTTCCATTCAAGGACAATATCCAGGTTCGCTTTCAGGATTTAGCCAATCATACGTCTGGGCTGCCACGACTACCGAGTAATTTGGAAGTAGATGATGATACTGATCCATATAAGGAATATGATGCAGCTAAACTGGAAGAATATTTAAAAAATTCCTTAGAGCTTGAACATGCGAATAACAGTGGAAAAGTGCCACATTATTCTAATTTGGCTGTGGCTTTATTAGGACAGAGTTTGAGTCAATCGCAAAATAAGGATTTTGCTGAGTTACTCAATGAACATGTATTTAAAAAGTATGGGATGAAAAATAGCTATACCTCGCTTGATCAAGCAGCTAAGCAGCTTGTACCTGCATTTGATGCCCAGGGAAAAGAAATTACCACTTGGTCATTTAATACCTTTTTACCCGCGGGCGGCGTATTCTCAACAGCTTCAGATTTAACCAGATTTGCACAAGCTCAGCTCGATGCAAAAAATGCGGCAGTACAATTAACTCAGCAAGCAACTACAGAAAAAGCAGGTAGCTACCAATTGGGATTGGGCTGGTTTGTGCGAGAACAGGACAATGGCACCAAAATCATCTGGCATGGCGGGAATACCGCAGGGCATTCTGCTATTTTGATGATTGATTTAAACAAGAAAAAGGCAGTGACGATTTTAGCCAATGTCGCTGCTGTACATCCTGAAATGGCAAATATTGAAAAACTGGCAGCTCAACTCTTACAGGAATAAATCAGCTTTGAGATAGTAAAAAGCCCGCATTGTGCGGGCTTTTTTAATTCATGGATTTTAAGGATTACTGACCAGAACGAATGATGTAATCAAAGGCAGATAATGATGCTTTGGCACCTTCACCAGTCGCGATGATGATCTGTTTGTAAGGAACAGTGGTACAGTCACCTGCAGCAAACACACCTTT